>VGZI01000107.1 GCA_016872605.1 Planctomycetota bacterium | reverse complement strand
ATGTCGGCGACGCCTATCACATGGCGTCGGCCGGCAAGGATCAGACGATTCGCGTTTGGGATCTCAAGAGCGGTCTCGAGATCGAGCTGATTCAAACCAGCGCCGGCAACGTGCTCGACCTCGCCGCAGCCGCCGACGGAAAGCGCCTCGCCTCGGCCCATTTCGATACAGTCCTGCGCATCTGGGACCTACCGGCAGCCAAACGCGTGATCGAGTGTCGTGGCCACAAACAGATGCCCTCGGCGCTGGCGTTCACTTCGGATGGCCGACGCTTACTTTCCGCGGGGCAGGATCAGACGGTGCGACTCTGGGATACCGTCACCGGCGCCGAGTTGGCCTGTGCGACCTTCCACACCGCCGGCGTCAACACGCTCAGCGTCTCCGCGGACGGCACGCGTGTCGTCACCGGCGGCAGCGACAAAACGCTCGTCATCGCCGCGGCGCCCAAGGCCTGATCTTCACAGCCTGAAGCGTAAGCGAAGATACAGCACGTCATCTCTTGGCAAGGAAATAGATAAGCGCGCCGACGCCGATTCCGATACTGAGCACGCAGCAACAGCCGGCACACCCGAATCCGACGATGTAAGCAATTCTCTCGCCGCCGAACGGCTTGAATTCATACCCCTCATCGAAGCGGAAGGAATCGGCGGCGCCGTCAAAGCTGGCTTGATTGGCGGCGAATTCTCTTTCGCGCGACGAACATACGAGCATGACAAAGTTCTCTTTGCCGAAGAAGCCGAATACTTTGCCGCGAACGAGCAGGCCGTTCGGCTCGGGTCTAGTGAATTCAGCCCAAAAGCGATTCTTGCCGCGGTCGAGTGTGATCGGGCCGAGGTTGCCGTTGCCTCCGGCGCCGCGCTGAAACTCCTCGCGAAACTTGGTGTTCAATTCGTGTTCGATGCGATCGTAGGTTACGAAGAAGCCGAGCGGCTTGCGCACTTCGATCACGACGAGATAAGGAAAGGCAAACCCGTCAAAGGCCGGCATCAACCCGGCGGGTTCAAACCCCTCATGAATCATACCATCGGGATTGCGCGCATTCCGTTTGGTGTCGGCCAATTTCGCCGGCTGAAAGCGCACCCAATTTGGCGGCGCCTGAAAGCGAAAGTGGCCTTCTGCGTTGCGGTATTCTTCACCTATGCAGGTGCCGGCAACCAGTTCGAAGAGGAACACTACGAGGGTGATCCGAGGCACACGCGCACACAGCTTGATGAACATGGCGATCCCATCGTGATGTTACAAGCGTAACGACAAGTATCTGGGACGCAAACAACGGGAAAAAGAACCCGAGCTGAGGCTACGAGCGCTGGCGAAATCGTCACACCGGACGACCTTCGACGATGCTGACCTCCGTCGGCGTCGGCACGATGCGTTCCAGCTTGAAGCCGGCCTTGGCGTACATGTCGCGGTACTCGGCTTCCGTGCGCTCGCGGCCTCCGGGAAGCACTAGCATGTTGAGGTCGAGCCATTTTGCCGGCTGCGGCACGTTGCCCGGCTTGATAACCATTTCAATCACGAGCAACCGGCCCGTTTTCGGGATCACCTTGCGAACATGGCTGAGGATGGTGTGGCATTGCTCATCGGTCCAGTCATGGATGATGTGGCGCATCTGGTAGGCGTCGCCGCCGGGCGGAGCGGATTCGAAGAAGCTGCCGGCGATCGTTTGGCAACGTGCGGTCAAGCCGGCGTCGGCGAGGTTCTTCTGGGCGCGTTCAATGACGCCGGGCAGGTCATAGAGGATCGCCTTTATGTTCGGGTGACGTTTCAAGACGGCCGACAGCACGGTGCCGTTGCCTCCGCCGATATCGACGAGCGTATTGATCCCGGTGTAGTCGTAGGCGTCGATCATCGCTTGCGTTTCCGGCCCGTGAAACCCGGTCATGGCGGCATCGAAAATCCTGGCCTGCTCAGCATGATCGGACAGCCAGTCGAAAATCGGCTTTCCGTAGACATGATCGAACGCCGGCTTCCCGGTTTGTACGCTGTAAAGCAGGTCACCCCACGACCGGAAGTGTTCGTCCCCCATCATCATGGCGACGGCCCACATCGAGCCATGCACTTCGAGCAGACACTCTCCCATCGGCGTCATGCCGAATCGGCCCTGTGCGTCCTCGGCGAAGATTTCGACGCTCGCCAGCGCGCAGCAAGCGATACAGCGCCTGCGGGTTGGTGTTGGTCTCGGCGGCAAGCTCCTGCGCCGTCTTAGGCCCCGCCTTGATGCGATCGGCGATCTTGAGCTTTGCGGCCACATGAATCGACATCGACGCCCAATAGTTCGTGATCATCTGCACGAGTTGTTGCCTCGGCGTCGGTTTCTTCTCGGACATGGCTCTTGCTCCTTGGTTGAAATGCTGATCCATACTCCGAAAGGAATACGGTTGTCCGTGGTCATCGGCTACAAGTCGTGCTTGACTCGATGCGCCGGCGTTGCGAGAATTGAGAATACGAGCACGGAGCGCAAGCAAGTGTCGCACTTGCTTGCGCTCCGTGCTCGATAAGAAATGAAAATCTTGAATGGAGAGGCGAATGAAACGCATATCGATCATCATGGCCGCGGCCGCATTCGTGTTCGGAGCGCACCCCGCGTCGGCGGACTGGCTGCAATGGCGCGGGCCGGGCGGCCTGGGCGTCACGACCGAGAAGGCGCCGATCACCTGGAGTGCCAAGGACAATATCGCCTGGAAGCACGCCATGCCCGGCGCCGGCGGCAGCTGCCCGATTATCATGGGCGACCGCGTCTTCATCACCTGCTACAGCGGATATGGCGTCGAGAAGAATGCCGGCGATCAAAAGAGCCTCAAGCGTCACCTGATCTGCGTCGACCGCAAATCGGGCAAGCCCATGTGGACGCGCGATTTCCCCGCGCCACTCCCGGAACCACAATACAGCGGCTATCAAGCCCTGCACGGCTATGCCTCCAATACTCCGATCTCCGACGGCAAGCTTATCTGGATTTTCCTGGGCCGCGACGGGGTCTATTGCTACGATCTGGAAGGCAACCAGAAATGGCACAAATCCGTCGGCAACGGCACGCACGGTTGGGGCAGCGGCACCTCCCTGGTCCTGCACAATGACAAGGTCATCGTCAACGCCAGCGTCGAGAGCGGTTCGCTCATCGCCTTCAACAAAAACACCGGCGAACAAGTCTGGGCATCCAAGACAATGCGTAGCTCCTGGAACACGCCGGTGCTTGTCAAACTCGCTAACGGCTCCACCGAGCTTGCCGTCGCAACGAACCCGATCATGTACGGGTTCGATCCTGACACCGGGAATGAACTGTGGCGGGCGACAACTTATAACTGGTACGTGTGCCCCAGTCTCGTGGCCAATGACGGTGTGGTCTATGGATTACAGCACTCGATCTGCGTCGCGGTCAAAGCGGGCGGAAAAGGCGACGTGACCGATTCGAACGTGCTCTGGAAAAAGAATTTCGGCCATGTCGTCTCATCGCCGATCTACTACAAGGGCCATGTCTACTTTTGCTCGCAAGGGACGGCCTACTGCGTCGATGCCGCGGACGGGACGGCTTTGTACAAGGAACGGCTCAAAGGCGCCAACGGCGATTTCTACGCTTCCCCGATCGTCGCCGACGGCAAGATTTATTACGTCAGTCGCAACCACGGCGCCTTCGTCGTTGAGGCCGGCGCGAAGTTCAAACAACTCGCGCACAACACGCTTACGCCGGATACCAGCGTCTTCAACGCCACGCCATCCGTCAGCGGTTCGCAGCTTTTCCTGCGCTCCGACCGCTTCTTGTACTGCATCGGCAAGTGACGATTCGATAGATAGCCAATTCACGTAGGCACAAGCTGCTAGCTTGTGCCGCGCCACCGCTATGCGACGTCCTCCTGAATCGCGCACGCCGATATTCAGGCGAGCGGCAGGAGGTAGCGTACCTCCCGTAGCGTGGACTTCAGTCCACGCGCGGCGATCTCTCGCGTGGGCTGAAGTCCACGCTACATACTATTCGATCTGCGGGCGGGTAAATCATTACCTGCCGCTCGCCCAATGACAGGTTAACCTCGCTTTAATGGGTGTATTGGTAGAATAGGATCGAGTTGTTTGGCGTTTGACCCCAGGAGAAACCACATGCATCGCAAAGGACTCGCCACGGTAGTGGTCGCGTTTGCGGTTTCGGTTGGCACGCTCGCGGCAGCCGACTGGCCTGGGTTTCGCGGCTCGCGCGGCGGGGTCGCGGACGACAAGGAGTTGCCAAGCTCGATCGACAAAGAAAGTGTGCGGTGGAAGGTAAAGCTCCCCGGCGCCGGAACATCGAGCCCGATCGTCGTCGGCGACAAGATTTTCCTCACCGCCAACGCCGGCTACGGAACCGCTGTCACCAAGGGCATGATGGGCGGCGGGTTCGGCGGCAAGGGCAAGGGCGGGTTCGGCAAAGGGGGCTTCGGCGCCGACACCGGCGATCAGAAGAAACTCAAGCTCCTTGTTCTTTGCCTCGATCGAAGTACCGGGAACACCGTTTGGCAAAAAGAAATCGAGCCCAAGCTGCCGGAAACACCTTTCACCGCTATGATGCGCGAGCATAGCTATGCCTCCAGCACCCCCGTCTCGGATGGCAAGATCGTCTTCGTCTTCTTCGGCAAGTCAGGCGTTCACGCGTTCGATCTGGACGGAAAAAAAATCTGGTCCGCCGACGTGGGCAGGGAAGTCCACATGTGGGGCACTGCCGCCAGCCCAGTGGTGCACAAGGACGTACTGCTCGTCAACGCAGCCATCGAAAGCAAGTCGCTCGTTGCGCTCAATAAATACACGGGCAAAGAGATGTGGCGCAAGAAGGGGCTGGGAACGTCATGGGCGTCGCCGATCATCGTCGAGAACAAGGACGGCCAGCACGAAGTCGTCATCAATGTGCCGGGCAAGATTGCCGCTTATGAACCTGAGACCGGCAAGGAGCTCTGGACCTGTCAGGGAGTCGTCGCCGGTGGGGGCGGCTTCGGCGGCGGCGGCGGCGGATTTGGCGGAAGCTTCGGCGGACCCTACACCGCCTCGACCCCGGTGGCACGCGACGGCGTCGTCTATGTCATCGGCGGCGGCGGACTTACGCCGGCGGCGGCGCTTGCAGTCAAGACCGGCGGAAAAGGCGACGTTTCCAAGACGCATGTCCTCTGGCGCGCCAAGGCCGGCGCCACTAACTGCTCTCCCGTCCTATCCGGCAACTATCTCTGCTGGGTCGACGGAACCGCCACCTGCCTGAGCATCGCCGACGGCAAGTCCGTTTACAAGGAACGCGTCAACGACGCGCGCAACGAATACGTCTCCGCCGTTGCGGCCAGCGACAAGATCTACGCGCTCACACGCTTCAACGGCCTGTACGTCCTGGCCGGCGGCGAGAAATTTCAGAAGCTCAGCCACCTCGATTTTCCGGGCGACTCGAGCATCTTCAACGCCAGTCCCGCCATCAGCGACGGCCGTCTGTATCTGCGTTCCAACGAGTATCTCTACGCGATCGGCAAAAAGTAGGAAAGCAGAGCCTGAAGCGTAAGCGAAGATTTCTGTGAAAGCCCTTGTCACAAACCACAGGCTCTCTGGTATGGGTTGGCGTGTATGAAACGACCAACTACCGGACCAGGGAGCCTGTCATGTTGAAAAAACTCGTCATCGTCGCCGTCGCTGCGGTTTTGGGCCTCGCCAACGTTGGATCCGCCAAGGCGCAGTTCATGGATATGAGCCACATGGTGCAAGCCGAGCTAGCGTTCCAGAAACAGTTCTACGCGTGGTCCTGGCAGCAGAGCCTGGCCTTGGCAAAGCACCTGCGTGAAACCGGGCAGCCAATGCCGTTCAACGCCACGACGCTGAACCACGCTAATTTGCAGAACCAAAAGGCGTTCGAGAGCTACCTCCGATCGGTGCAGCACAACAGCAACAAATCCAGTGCGGCGATCAGCAACTGGACGACAGGCGCCATCCGCGGCCAAGGTCCGTACTATTCGCCGAGCAATGGACAAATGTATCAACTCCCGTGGACCCACAACGTCTACCACATCAACCAGTACGGTCAGTACGTTCCCGGCTATAGCCCGTACTACCATAACGTCTATCCGTACTACGGGAAGTAATCCCCAGGTAGCCCGCAGCGCCGGTAAGGGCCGAGGTTGGCCCTTGCCGGCGCTGCGGGCTCGTTTGACTTTTCGTTCTCCGTCATGCGAATCTGTGCTTATAATTAGGCAAAGGCGCACTGTACTTTGCCGAGGTTCGCATGGCGATGGAAGACTCGACCCTGGCCCCGACGCTGCCGATCACGCCCGGCCCAGGTACGCCGTCGTTGCCTGAAATCCCCGGCTACGACGTGCTGGAACTCGTGGGCCGCGGCGGTATGGGCCGCGTGTTCAAAGCCCGTCATCGCGCACTGGGTCGAATCGTTGCCATCAAGATGCTCGTCGATTCGGGCGACGAAATGTTGCTCGACCGATTTCATGCCGAGTCGCAAGCGGTTGCCAAACTGCAGCATCCCAACATCGCGCAGGTCTTTGAAACCGGCCAAGCGAACGGTCAGCCATTTCTCGTTCTTGAATTCCTTGACGGCGGTTCGCTGACCCAAAAAGTCGCCGGAACGCCAATGAATCCGCGCGAGGCGGCCCAGATCGTCGAAACACTCGCGCGGGCCATCGAGCACAGCCATCAAGCCGGCATCCTGCACCGCGATCTCAAGCCGGCCAACATCCTGCTTGCCGCCGACGCCACTCCCAAGATCTCCGACTTCGGTCTGGCCAAGCGTCTCAACGACGATTCGAAAATCACCCGCACGGGTCAAATTGTCGGCACGCCCAGCTACATGTCGCCGGAGCAGGCGTCAGGCGTCACCAGCAACATCGGGCCGGCGGCGGACATCTACGCGCTCGGCGCCATCCTCTACGAACTGCTCACGGGTCATCCTCCGTTTCAAGGTCCCGATCCGCTGCAAACGGTCATGATGGTCCTCACGATGGACCCGATCACGCCGAGTACGCTGCAGCCACAACTTCCGGCCGACCTGGAAACGATCTGCCTGAAGTGCCTGGACAAGTCGCCGAAAAAACGTTACGCCAGCGCCGCCGAGCTTGCCGACGATCTGCGGCGTTTCCTCGATGGCGCTCCGATCGTCGCTCGCCCTGTGGGAAGCATTGAATGGACCATGAAGTGGTCCGCGCGTCACCCGGCCGGGGCGGGCTTGATTATCGTCAGCATCGCGTCCATGATCTTGCTCGCATGGTACGCGATTCATATTCGCTCCGCCAATGCCGAACTCGAAGACCGCAACACGGCGATTCACACCGCCAATACGACGCTGCGAACGCGCAACGAAGAGGTCCGTGCTGCCAACGCCCAGCTTGAGGAACGCAATCGCGAGACGAATGAGAGCCTCGCTTTGGCGCGCGACGCCATCCACAAGATGCTGGTGCGTGTTTCGGAGCAACTGGCGACGATCCCGCAATCGGAGAAGCTGCGTCGCGAGAGCCTGGAGGACGCGATGGCGCTCTATGTCAAGCTCACCGCCATTCGCACGGACGATCGCGCGAGCAAGGCCCACGCCGCCGTCGCCTCGGGAAAACTTGGGGAGATTTACCATCAACTCGAGCGCCTCGATGATGCCGAACGCGTCTATCGCCGGGCGTTGCAATTGAGTACCGAGTTGAAGTCGCTCGAGCCCAAAGTTACGGAACATCGCCGCGGCTGTGCGAACATGTTGCTCAACCTCGCTAATGTCGAGTTGAAGCGCGGGGACAATGAGCGGGCCGCTGAGCATGCCCGGTCCGCTTTGACGGAAATGGAACCGTTGCGCGACGAGGATGACAGCGCCACATTCCGCACGGCCTCGGCGATTCACAATGCGCTCGGGCTAATCCAGCGCGAGAACAAGGATCTGGATGCGGCGCTAAGCGAGCACGATTCCGCGCTCAAGTTGCGCAAGCGATGGTTGGCGAAGGAGCCGGCAGGCGACGAAGCCAAGATCGCCCTGGCGGTGACGTTGTCCAATCGTGCCGCGATCCTGATTTATCGCAAAAGGTTCTTGGATGCGGCCCAAGAATTCCACGAGGCCGAGCGGCTGCTCGCGGAGCAATCGGCCCCGCAGCATCGTGTTTATCTCGGCCAGGTTCAAGCCAATCGAGCCGTCGCCTACGAGAACCTGGGCAGAGATTGCGAATCCGAGGCGGCGCACCTTGCAGCCGTGAGAACGATGGAGGCGCTGGTCGGCGACTACTCGTCCGTCGCCTATTATCGATTTGTACTGGCCAAGGAACGCTTGAACCTGGCGATCTTCTTCGGTTCGCGCGGCCGCACCAAGGAAGCGCAGCGTGAGCTGCAGGCCGCGTCTCCGGTGCTCGATCGGCTTGTTCAAGAACATCCGACGAACCAGCAATTCCGTACCGAGCAGAGTCGCGCGGCCAAGATCACGCAGCTAATCGAATAAGACCTTGCCGAGGCCAAGAAGAAAAAGCCATGAACGACGACCGCCTCGATGGCATCACGACGCGCTGGAGCCTGGTTCGCCGAGCCCACATGAAAGGGGACGCGGCCTCCGCGGCTGAAGCACGCAGCATTCTCGTCATGCGCTACGCCTCCGCAATTCGCCGCTACATCGGCGGCATCCTCAAGGATTGCGACGAAACCGACGAGGTCGCCCAGGACGTCATTGTCCGCCTGCTCAAAGGCGACTTCGCCGGCGCTGATCCAGACCGTGGCCGCTTCCGCGACTTGCTCAAGACGGCGGTGCGCAACATGGTTCGCAATCATTGGACCAAGAAGAATCAACGCCGCGCCGTGTCCGACCCAGACTTCGACCAAATCGCTGACGCCGACGAGGCGACGCCGGAGTCCGCCTGGATGTCGGCATGGAAGGCGAATCTCTTGGATCACGTCTGGGCCGAGTTGCAGGACATGGAGCGCAATAATCCGAAGAATCCGGCCTACACGGTGTTGAAGTGGCGGACTGATTACCCGGAGGAAAGTTCCGATCAATTGGCCGTTCGTTTGAGCGAAAAGCTGGGTTCGCCCGTCCGACCGGACGCGGCTCGGCAGATGCTTCGGCGAGCGCGTGTCCGCTTCGCCGAGTTGCTGATTGAGGAGATTTCGATGGGCCTTGACGGCGCCAGTCAGCAAGAAATTGAGGACGAGTTGGCCGCCGTGGGTTTGCTCGAATTGGTGCGCGACTACTTGCCCAAAGAGTCAGAGCCTGAAGCGTAAGCGAAGGAATCCTAAGAGCGCTCGCGCACGCCGTAGACGAGTGACAGCGATGGCATTGCGGGGTTCTTGTCGATCGTCGCACGCATCCCGCGCTGGTGCAGCATGTCGCAAATCTTGGCCGTCGCTTGATTCCCGCCGTGCACTTCGATGACGGTTTGGCGAATCTTCGGCCAATCGTCATCAGTGATTCCGCTCAAGATGGGCTCTTCGCTATGCTCGGCGTCGATCTTGAGCAGGTCGACATGGCGAATGTCCTTGTCCCGAATGAAGTCGGAGAGGTTCCACAACTCGCAGGAAACGACTTCTTTCTTCAGGTAATAGCAGCGAAACATCTCCGCCACGATTTCCTGTATGAAGCGCGGCAGTACGGCACAGAAATGCCTCACGCCCCAGGGGAGCGTTGGAATCTGGTCGATCACGTATTGGCGACCGACCGCGGCCGTCTCCGGTGATTCGTCTGGATAAAAGGTCGATGCGTTGGAAAATCGCGGATAGTAGGTGAAGTCGGCCTTGCCTGCCGCTTGCGAAATGCCCACGTTGAAAATCTCAACGGGCAAGCGGTTGTGCGCCTCGACATTGTGGCTCAAAACATGAAACGTCGAGGGCGCCGGCTCGAAAGCGAACACGCGCACGTCGACGCCGATGTGATTGAGAAACAGGATGAACAAGCCGGTGTTGGCGCCGATGTCGAGGATGCAGTCGCCGTCGCGGATGGTGACGCCGTGCTTGCGGTAGCAATCGTCGCCAAAGATGTCGTGATAGACGTTGAGCGTGTCGTTGACGTTCAAGCCGAAGACCGTCATTCCATTGGGAAGGGTGAAAGACGAAGGTACTGGAAGGACGGCGGCGGTGGCCATACCGATTTCCTCAACGCTCCCGCGATCGGCCGGCGTCCACGTTGCCTGAGAATGGGCCGTCCTGGTTCTAAACGGATATGATATGAAAATGTTCGGATCCGTGGCGCTGAGGGAACGGTCATGGCGGAGTCAGGCGTCGCATTGATCTCCGGAGCGGGGAGCGGCATCGGACGGCAGCTGGTCCTCGATCTCGCGCGGCGCGGGTGGAAGATCGCCGGCATCGCGCGGCGCACGCAGCCCCTGGAACAGCTTCAAGCCGAATTGGCGGCCGAAAAGCGCGATTTTGCCTGGGCTTCGGCCGACATCACCAACGCCGCCGCGCTCGCCGAGCAGGTGCGAACGCTCCAGGACCGTCTCGGTCCGTTCGACTTGTTGATCGCGTCGGCGGGGGTCGCTGGCGAAACACCGGCGCATTCCCTGGACGCCGACGCGGTCGCGCAGATCATCAACATCAACTTGATCGGAACGAGCAACACCATCGCCGCGGTCCTGCCCGCCATGCTGGCGCGCAAGACCGGCCACATCGTCGCCATCTCGAGCCTCGCGTCCTATCGCGGTCTGCCCGCGCAGATGGCGTATTCCGCGAGTAAAGCCGGTCTGAATGCGATGATGGAAAGCCTCTGGCTCGACGTGAAGGATCATGGCCTTTTTGTCACGACGGTGTGTCCCGGCTACATCGATACGCCGCAAGCTGTCGACATGTACAAGCCGGAGTACCTCATGCCGGTGGAGCGCGCCTCCGCCGAGATTCTCAGCGCCATCGACCGCCGCAAGCGCTTTCATGCCTTTCCATGGACGACGGCGTTTCAGCTCGGCTTGCTCAGTTGGCTTCCGTCGTGGCTCCAGGATCACTTCGTGACGCGAGCGATAAACCAAGCGAAGAAAACGTGACGCCCTCACCACCCGGCGATGAAAAACCCTAGTGCGACGTCCAGACTAGATCTTGGAATACGTGACCTGTAGGACGGCTCTCCTGAGCCGTCCTACGCCACAGGACGGCTCAGGAGAGCCGTCCAACAACCGCAAAATTTAGTCTGGACAGGGCACTAGTTGGGCTCAGTAGTGCGGCGAATCGCACCCCTTTCCTCCCGGGCCGACCGGTTCATGAGCGGGTTCATGAAATACCTTGCAAAGGCAATGGCGCCGGCGCGCCGTCAGGATCCGGTGGAGTCAGCATGCACCATCAGCCGGCCGTTCACGCGGGTCGGGTGGCCGATCGAATAATACTGCGACCCCTGAAACAAATCCGTATCAATAAACAAATCCGCGGATTCGGTGAGAATATTTCTTGACCGGCGCGCGGCAACCTTTACAATCGGCCAATAACAACCCTGCAAAAAAATCTTCGCTCTACGGAGGGGAAGCATGAACGAACAGGAAACCCCGAACACCGAGCCATCGCGGCGCGAGTTCGTGATCGCGGCGGGAACGGCGGCAGCGTCGACCTCGGTTCTCGGACTTGCCGTCCTTGACGCGCCGGCGGCGGAAGTCCAGGGCGGCGCAGCCGTGCGGGCCGTGGGACCAGGCGGCGTTCAGGTCGCGTTCACCGTCAATGGCCAAAAAGTCCAGGTCACCGTCGAGCCGCGCGTGACGCTCCTCGACGCGCTGCGAAACTATCTCGACGTCACCGGCTGCAAGCGTGTGTGCGATCGCGGCACGTGCGGCGCCTGCACCGTCATGATCGACGGCAAGGTCATCTACGCCTGCACCATGCTCGCCGTCGAAGCACAAGGCAAGCAGATTCGCACGGCCGAGAGCCTCATTGCCAACGAGCAACTCGACCGCGTGCCGGCGGCATTCGTCAACGCCGACGCGCAGCAGTGCGGCTTCTGCACGCCGGGGTTCGTCGTGGCGATGAAAGCGGTGTTCGAAGGCAACGCCAATCCGACGCCGGCCCAAGTCGAAAAAGGCCTGCAAGGCAACATCTGCCGTTGCGGCACCTATGAACAAATGCGGGATGCGATTTACGCCCTTTGCAATCAGAAAAGGGGGAAATAACCATGCCATGGCCAGTTAATCGCCGACTGATCGGCCGATCTCATCGCCGCCTCGATGGTCCCGACAAGGCGACCGGGCGTGCGAAATATGCCTTCGACGTCAAACGTCCACGCATGATCTTCGCAAAGATTCTGCGTTCGCCGCACGCCCATGCGACGATCCGCAGCATCGACACGGCGGCTGCCGAAAAGATGCCCGGCTTCCGCGCTTTGCATATCATCAAGAAAGCCGGCGCCGATGTCTTTTTCGCCGGCGATGAGATTCTCGCCATCGCGGCCGATACCGAAGAAAAGCTGGACGACTGCTTGCGAGCCGTCCGCATCGAGTTCACGGTGTTGCCGCACTACGTCAAGGAATCCGAATCGCTGCGTTCGCCGACGAATACGGCCGGCGGCGCGGGGGCCACGAACATCGTCGGCGTCGGCGACCTGGCGACAGACAACTTCGCGGAAGTCGCCTTCAACGGCGCCGCGGCTACACATCAGGGCGACTATGGCATCGCCGTGATCTCCCATCAATGCCTTGAATCCCACGGCCTGGTCGCCGAGTGGGACGACAAACTTCAGAACCTCACCGTCTGGGCGTCCACGCAAGCCGTCCCTGCGACTGCTGAACGGCTGCGCGTGGTCTTCGGTCTGCAACCTGGCCGCGTCCGGTGCATCACCAACTACATGGGCGGCGGGTTCGGCAGCAAGTTCGGGCCCGACATCCAGGGCGAAACCGCTGCTCATCTCGCACGCACCGCCCGCATGCCGGTCAAGCTCATGCTCGATCGCGCCGAAGAAGTCACGGTCGGCGGCATTCGTCCGTCAGCCTATGGCAACGTCTACATTGGCGCCGCGCCAAGTGGGCAGATCAAGTTCTACAAGGTCGATTGCTACGGCACCGGCGGCACGAGCCGAGGCCAGACGGTCAACTTCGGCTTGCTCCCGTACGTATATGGTCCCGGTATTCCGAATATCAAGCGCAAGCACCGCGTCGTCCGGACCAACATTCAGATTTCGCGGGCCATGCGGGCGCCGGGCCATCCGCAGAACGCCATTCTGACCGAGTTGGCGATCGATGATCTTGCTGCCAAGCTCGACAAGAATCCGATGGAGATGCGGCTCATCAATCTTCCACCCAACGATTCCGCAGACGCAGCCGCCAACCCGCGCACGTTCCCCGGTATGCGAGCCACCATCTATCGGCGTGAGATCGAGATCATTCGCCGTATGTGCAACTGGGACCAGAACTGGCATCGCCCCGGGGCAGGGCAGGGCACGATTCGCACGGGCCTCGGCATGGCGCTGCACACTTGGGGCGGCGGCGGCAATGGGCCCAATCCCACGCGCGTCACCATCAACGCCAACGGCACGGTCCTCGCTCAATCATCTTCCCAGGATTTGGGCACCGCACAACGAACCGTCACGGCTATCATCGTCGCCGAGATCTTAGGCCTCCAGCCGAGCGAAATCATGGTCGACATCGGCGATAGCTCATTTGGACCATCGACCGGATCGGGCGGATCAACGACATGCCCAGGCACATCGGCCTCCACGCTGAAGGCGGCCGAGACGGCCCGCGACGCCTTTTTGATGGCTTTGGCCGGTCGGCTCAATACCCAACCTGCCATGCTTTCCATCGAGCCCGGGGTCATCGTTAATCGCGCCAACAACAATCAACGCATTCCCTTCCGCCAGGCGTGCGGCATGCTCGGCGTCCCCAGCGTTCAAGGCAACGCCGACTGGCCGACCGTGCCGGATCGCGCCCAAAACGCGGCCCTTCGCGAGGAATGGCAGACTCGCCTGACCAACCTCGGCGTCGGGGGCGTTCAGGTCGCCGAAGTCAAGGTCGACACCGAGACCGGCGTCGTCCGCTGCTCGCGTTTCTGGGCGGTCCAGGACTGCGGCATGATCATCAACAAACTCGCTTGCGAATCGCAAGTCGCCGGCGGCGTCATCATGGGCATTAACTACGCCCTTTACGAAGAGTGCATTTACGACCGAGCCACCGGACGCCAGGTCAATCCCGACATGGAGTTCTATAAGCTCGGCGGCATCCAGGACATGCCCAACATCTATGTCCACATGATGGACATGCCCGAGCGCGGCGTAATCGGCATCGGCGAGCCGCCCACCATCGGCACCGCCGCCGCCGTCGGCAATGCAGTGTTCAACGCCCTCGGCGTCCGCGTCCCCTACGCCCCGTACACGCCCGAACGCGTCCTGGCGGCCTTGGCAAACCGGCGTTAGCCCCAAAAAGCCCAGAGGTGAGGTACTCCGAACCTCTGGGATAACGCCCTGGGATCAACCCAGGGGTTCGGAGTACCTCACCCCTGGGCTTCCCATTAAGGAATATCACATATGAAGAATTTCACCTACTACCGCCCCACGACGACCGAGCAAGCGGTCTCGCTTTTGGAAGGCCGTTGGGGCAATACCGAACTCCTCGCTGGCGGCACCGACTTGCTCGCTCTGCAAAAAAACTACATCGCCCAGCCCGGCCGCGTCGTGAGTCTCACCGGCATCGCCGGCTTACAGACGATCGTCGTCGGCCAGCAAAACGTGCAGATCGGCGCCGGCGTCACGCTGGCTCGCATCGCCGACCATCCGGACCTGCGCCGGCTGTTCCCGGCTCTTACGTCGGCGGCGGGCGACATCGGCGGACCGCAAATCCGTAACATGGGCACGCTCGGAGGCAACCTGTGCCAGCGCAATCGCTGCTGGTACTTCCGCGACGAGCATTCCCCTTGCCTCCTCCGCGGCGGCAATCGCTGCAGCGCCATTGAAGGCGAGAATAAGTACCACGCGATCTTCACGGCGAACCATCGCTGCGTTATCGCCAGCCCATCGACGCTGGCGACCGGTCTCATCGCTCTGGGCGCGACGGCGGAAGTGCTTGGTCCGCAGAATCGCCGACGCACGATCCAGCTCGCGAATTTCTTCAACGCCCCGACGGGTCCGAACGATCGCGAGCACAACCTGGCGCCGAATGAAATCGTGACCGGCGTGACGATCCCGGTGCGCGGGCTCAACAATGCCGCGTATGAGGTTCGGCAGAAGCAATCGTCCGATTGGCCGATCGTGCAGGTCGCCGTCGCGTTCGCCGGCGGCCGCAACGGCGAGAAGGCGACCGGCGTGAAGATAGTCCTGAGCCACGTCGCTCCGACGCCGATTATTGCCGACGGCGCCAACCGAGCGGTGGAGAACCGCGCGATTACCGACGCCATCGCGGTCGCCGCTGGTCAGGCCGCCGTCGCCGGCGCCAAGCCTCTATCGCAGAACGGCTACAAGGTCCGTCTTGTCGAGGTGGCCGTCAAGCGTGCGTTGACGATCGCGGCGGGATTGCCGAGGTACTGGGAAGTGTAAGGACCGCGCGGCGGTCATGAACGACATTTTGCGGCGAGCCGAGTTCCGTAAGCGGCCGGTTGATGGCGTGGAGAATATCCCCGCCTTCAACCGGCCGTTTACGCGGGTCGGCTCGCCGTTTTTGCTATCGCATCGAAATGCAGCGATGCGACGTCCGGATAATGTCTGTGGATCATACAATAACGCCCCCAATACTACATCCCTGGTTTGAATCTGACGGGGAGAGCAGTGGTGCGTTCGATCTCAGGCGTCCTTTTGCTTTGCGTGACTCCACTTGGTGGGTTCGGCCAACTCGCGGATCCCGTGGCGGGGATGGACCTTCTGGGCGACCCACTGCCGACCGCTGCCACGGCACGGTTTGGGACGTACCGTCTGTGGCAGGGCGCCACCGTCGGGGCGGTCGCGATTTCCCCCGATGGCAAGCTCGTGGCGACGGCCGAGGCAAACAAGTCACGCCTGCTCGGGCCGAAGCACACACTCGGCTCCAGTGGCGGCGAAATCCGGATCTGGGACGCAAGCGACGGCAGGCTCATTCGAAAGCTCGCCGCGCCATCAAATTGGAACGGCAATAGCCTGGCGTTTTCTCCCGACGGCAAACGGCTGGCGGTCGGGGCGTCCAACAAAATATCCATCTGGGATGTCACGACTGGACAGATGGTCGTCAAGCTCGAGGAAGATCGGGGGATCTTCAGCGGAATTGGATTCTCCAGCGATGGAAAGTATCTGCATGCGACGAAGCCGGTTTCGCCCGGACAGCCGGGCGCGCTGCAGGTCGTAGCACATCGTTGGGATGCCATGTCGGGGAAGCTGTTGAAATCGTGGCCGGATACGGTCAGGGACAAGGCAACAGCACCGCTCGGCCAACTCGTGCAGATTTCGCTGAGCGTGTCGCCGGACGGGCGGACTTTGCTGAAGGGCTACTGGAAGGCGCCTGGCGCGGACGGCAATGAGCTGCGCCTGTTCGACGCAGAGTCGGGCAAGCAGATGGGAACCATTGGCGGCCTGTCGGCGGATCCGAGCCTTCCGGTGTTCTCCGCTGACGGCAAACGATTCGCCATTGGACAAGGACAATCCACGTATGTTGGGACCCTGAGCGGCGAACCAGGGCTGATCAAGATTGCCGAGCGTGCCGACGCCCTGGCGCTGACGCCCGATGGCGCGTCGTTGGTCGGATTGCGAAACAATCAGGTCACCGTCTGGGACGCGAAGACCGGCAAGCAGGCGCGAAAACCAGCGACACTCGATCATAACCGCTTTGTTTGGTCAAAATCGCCGCTGGCCACTGATGGAAAGATCATGGCGACCGGGGACGGCGAATCGGTTCGGCTCTGGAACTTCGCCACCGGGACCGAGCATCTGCCTCGTAGCGGGCACAACAGGCCGGTCCAATACGTGAACTTCGCGCGCGATGGTCGATCGCTGTTCTCAAGCGATGGTCAGGCCATGTGGCGCTGGGATCTCTTCACAGGCAAGGGTGATCGCCTGACACAAAACGAAGTCGCTGCAAGGCCGGGCGGCGCGACCGGCCGCGTGTCGTCGGATGGGCGAATCTGGATTCAGGGGGGCGGCGGGCTCAACCAGAATGTTACCCTGACCGAGGTGGCCACCGGCAAGAAACTTGGCGGTGTCACCGTCCCCGACATGTGGTCCAAACCGGACGCCAATGCGGCGACCGGGCTGGTGGCCTGGATGAGGCAGGATGGGCTCATCCGGCTGACGAAGTTCAACGGCGATACCGTGCGCGAATTCGGCCACTCGGGACCGACCATCCAGACCTGGATCTGGTCGCATCTCCTGTGTTTTTCGCCCGACGGCCGCCAGCTCCTGACGTCCTTTGCGTACGGTCAGCGCGGTCAGGCCGCGTTTCGCCATTACATCAGCGTCTGGGACGTCGCGACGGGGCGAGAAATTCGTCGTCTGCCGATCACGCGGCCCGACACTTCGCCGGCCCACCTTGCCTGTGCCGCTTTCTCCTCGGACGGACGCATGGTCGCGGTCGGACAGTACATCGAGAATCTGCTCGGCGGCAAGGGAGAACCGATGGTGAGCGTCTGGGAGGTGCTGTCGGCACAGGAGTGCAAAAAGTTCGGCAGCCATGAGGGAGCGATCTTGACCGTGGCGTTTTCGCCCGACGATCGCCGCCTGGCGTCCGGGAGCGACGATGGCACCATCCTGTACTGGCGCATGGTCCACGAACCCGCCGTGAAAGACGGCGACCTCACGGATGATCGGCTGCAAGCTCTTTGGAAGGATCTGGCGGGTGATGCTTCGAATGCCGTCGATGCGGTTTGGCTCCTTAGTGCCCGGCCGCAACAGGTGTTGCCATTGCTCAAGGCCAATCTTCGTCCGGTTCAGTCCGGACCCCAGGAGCCGATTCAGAAGCTGATCGACGATCTTGGGCGCGTCGATTTCCCTATGCGCGATCGTGCGACAAAGGGGCTCGAGAAGCTCGGCGAAAAAGCCATACCTGCACTGACCCGAGCCCTGGCCAAGAAGCCGCTCCCCGAAGTGAGGCGTCGGATTCAATTGCTGCTGGACAAGGCCGAGGCGCAATTGCATGGAACATCGAAGGAGGCGCTCCAGCCGTTGCGAGCGATTGCCGTACTCGAGCGCATGCGTACGGCGGAAGCCATCGCCCTCCTGCGCACTCTTGCCGAGGGCGCCGAAGAAGCTCGGCTGACACAGGAAGCTCGCGCGAGCCTAGCCCGGATCGAATTCAAGTCGGACTAATTGAGAGCGGATCGCGCTGTCGTATGATTGATCGGATGCCCACGAGGCCGGAAGCGAACGAGCCGCGCCGGGACCGGCGTCGTCCGCAAATTGCAAGGTCGGTTGCATGGAATTTTCGGCGCGGATTCGTTGCATCTTGCAGGGGGGGTGTGTGAGTGTGGCCGTGTAACGAATCCGTGGAAGTTGGATTGACGTAGGAAGTTGCGGCAAAAATAATCGTTGCACCCGATCACGAACGACATTCGGCGGCGAGCCGCGGGCCGTATCGGGCCGGTTGACGGCGTGCTGAAAATCGTCGTCTTCAACCGGCCGCTTACGCGGCTCGGCTCGCCGAATTACTTGCCCATCGGCGTCGGCAGCTTCAAGATGTACGCGGAGTTGTTGTCGGCGCTCGCGCCTTTGCGGTCGCGGTTGCCGGCGCCGACGGCGATGGTCTTTTCATCCGGCGCGAGGGCCAGCCCGTAAAAGACGCCCAGGGGCAGGGTGTCGCTGGAGAGCATTTTTCCGGCCTGCCAATCCCAGATGGCGACGAAGCCCTTGTTGCCCGGAGCGTCGCCGACGCTGATCAGGTGCTTGCCGTCCTTGGTGAAGCGTAAGGCTGCGACAGCGCCCGGATGCGACGGCGGCGGGAACATCGGGCTCGTCTTGTAGTTCGGGTTGGCCAAATCGCGCACGACATTGCCCGTGGCGGCATCCCAGATCTTGATCGTGCGTTCCAGACCGCTCGAACCGGAAGCGATGAACTTGCCGTCCGGACTAAGAGCGGCCGTGTAGACCGGTTCCTGATGGCCCTTCTCGAAGTCTTTTTCCTTGTACGGCTTGAACTCGCGCACCAGATTGCCGCTCACAACGTCCCAGAGCTTGATGCTGTTGTCGTAGCTGGAGCTCAGGATTTGCTTGCCGTCCGGCGTGAAGCTGAGCGAGTAGACGGGGTGCGGGACGTTGGCCTTGTTGATCTCGCGAACATGGGCGTTGATCTCCTTGGCGGGAGCGTTCTTGACGAGGTCGAAGAAGCGAATCTTGCCGTCGTGCCCGGCGCCGGCAAGCAGGATGCCGCCCGGCTGGAAGGCGACCGAGTCGACCGTGTTGCCGTAGTTGAAGGTGCGCGTCGGCACCGGCGAGGCGAGCTTCCAGACGTGCATCGCTTTGTCGGCGCTGGAGGAATAAATCGACGCGTTGTCGGCGGCGATGACCATGTCGGTCAAGACGTCGGCCGGCGCGTAGGTTTGCGCCACCCGCAAGAATTCCTTGGCGAGCGGCTGCCCGGCGGTAAAGGGGACCTCAAAGGCTTGCAGCGACTTGGCGTTGGTCGAGGCCAAGAGTGCCAGGTTGTTCGGTGTGAATGCCAGGCTGCGGGCTTCGCCGAGTTTGACGCTGCCAATCTCCTTGGCGTCGGCGAATTGATAGACGCGTAGGGTCTGATCGGCGCCGCCGGCGGCCAGGAGCAGGCTGTTCTTGGAGACGGCGACGGAGCGGACCGGTCCAACCGCGCCGAGGAAATCGCGTTCCTTCACCCCGCTGGCAACGTTCCAGAGCTTGACGACTTTGTCCGCCCCGGCCGTCAACACGTGCGTGTTGGCGGGGACGATCGCCAGGGCCTGCGTTGGGCCGGCGTCGGCGAGGATCGAGCGCAGGATCGACGCCGTCTCGACGCGCGACGCCTTGCCGGCGGCGGAAACGATCACGTTGTTGGCCAGATGAACGACGGCGTCCACGGCGTCGTCCTGCGCGAAGAACTGTAATTCCTTGCCCGTCGCCACATCCCAGAGCCGACTTTGCTTGTCGGCCGAGCCGGTAACGATGCGTGCGTTGTCGGGACTGAACGACAACGACAGCACGTCGGCGGAGTGAGTAAGCGTGGCGAGTTCCTTGGCGTCGCCGATGTTCCACACCTTGACGACCTTGCCGGACGCGACGCCGATTTTCAAAAAGTCACGGCTAAACGTGACCGCCTTGATAGGATCGGCGACGGGGCCGAACGTCTTGAGCACGCCCCCTTTGGCGAGATCCCAGAGCTTGACGGTTTTGTCGGCGCCTGCGGTGACGAGTTGCGTGCCTGTGTTGTGATATTGCGCGAACATGGGTCCGGGCGGATGCGCGGCGATGGCCGAGAGGACGCCCACATCGAGGAGTCGGGCCGTCTTGTCGGCGGATGCCAACACCAACGTGCGTCCATCGCCCAAGAACTGCAGCGACGTCACGGCGGCGGCATGATCGGCGAAGACCTGCACGTCTTTGCCAAGCGTCAGATCATGGACGCGGACGACGTGCGTCGGGCCGTCCGCAAGGGCGACGGCGACACGCTGGGCATTTGGAGTCAGGGCCAACCCTTGAATAGCGCCCGGCATA
>VGZI01000106.1 GCA_016872605.1 Planctomycetota bacterium | reverse complement strand
GCGTTTTGCCAGAGCTACGGCGCCCGGCTAAGCGGGAAACCACGCAAGACGCCGATGATGTAGCTGTAGTCATCGGTCCAGAGGGAATCCTGCATGGTGATAGGCCGGTCGAGATGTTTCTTGCCGTCCCAAAGCTTGTGCTCCTCAAACGGGTTGTACCAATGGACATCGGCGTTGAGAATTTGCCAACCGGCTCGCGCCAGGCCGTCGTAGCTGCGATTGTTCTCGCGATCATAGAGCACCGGATAGAGCATCAGTTTTCCCTCGGCCTCGGCATCGCTGATGAACTTCTTTCGCTCTTCGGGGTTCTTGCCCGCCTTGGCGGCATCGGAGCGATTCTTGATGAACTCTCTTTTCTTGGCGGCCAGTGTGTCGAGGTACTTGGCGAAGAACTCGCCGCGGTAGATCATCACGTACTCGGAGGACGTATGGCCCATGTAGGGGGGCTTTTTGTCGTCCTTGCTGCTGTCCTTGCCGACGCGAACGTTGATGCGCGGCTTGCCTTCCGCTGCGGCAATCTTGTCGAGTTCCATGGCGATGCGCGCGACGGGCGCCACGAGGTCCATGTGCCGGTTGGACGTATGCACGCACAGCACGCCGTCGTCGGCGAGCTTGCCCAGATAGATCTCGATCGCTTGCTTGGTGACAAGATGAATCGGGATCGCATCGGAACTGAACGCGTCCACGTTGATGACCTTGTAGAACTTTTCGCGATTGGGCGCTATGCTTCTGATCTGTTGATCACCCCGGGCGTTATAGGTAATCCTTGAATAGGCGCGAGCCTCATTGCCGAGCTTGAATTCGCCGCGGAAAACGAACGAGTTGAACTTGTTTTTCGGTTCGCGTTTCGGCTCCAACGACTGGCGGGCGTCCCCCATGATGACTTCGAGGTTGACGCCGCGGCGAATCGCCTGTTGCAGGTAGGTGAAGTGGGCCTGTTCGCCGCTTTCGGGCAGCGAGAAGCCGCGAATCACATCGTCGATTTCGTAATAGGTCATGAACCCGAACGGCCGAGAATAGGACGCCATGGTGCCGGTGCCCAGGCCGATGGTGGCGATCGGGGGCTCGGACCAGGGGGCGAGCACCGGTTCGAGTATGGCGCCACCTCCGTTCATGGCGGCGCCGAAGGCGCTGGCAACGATCGAGGCCGGCAGCCGCGCGTCGCCGGTGAAGTCATTCTGCCGCCCCGGTGTGATATCCCTCCAGTCCTTCGGCAACTTGGTAGGCGCCAGCAGGCGATACGGGCTCTTGGCATTCTTCGGGTCTTCTCTCTCCGTCGGATGCCGCAACAATGCGCCGCTGGCAAACCAGTTGTATTGCTCCAGCGCAAAACCGACCGGACCGTAGCGATGATAATACGTCGTCGCCAATCGGCTCAGGTTGACGCGATGCTTCTGGTACTTGTCCTTGTGCCGTTCGTCTTCGGGATAAAAATAGTTTCGGCCGTGATCCGTCGTACCGTGCATGAGGTAAGTGAAGCGATAAGGCGGGGCGTGCAGGCTGCCGCCCTGACGCAACTCCTCGGGTAGTTCGACATCTTTGTCGCGGTCGCGGAAGAGGTCGTTCTCATCGGGGTCGCTCACTTCTTCGCCGCCCATCCGGACGCGCAACTGGCCGAAGTAAGTGCGGCGCGATTCCAGAACGCGCCCATCGTCGTACTGCAACATGTAGACGTTGCCGATCATGAGACCTGTGACCGCCAACCCGAGCCGAAGCGGTCGACCGGCAAAAAAGAAACAGAAAATCAGCGGGATAAAGTACACAAGAATGCTCTGCAACATGCTCACTTGCCAGTTCGTCGTCAAGCCAAAGAAGCGGACCGCCGATTCCAATGCCTCGGTCATTCTGCCAAGGCCGAACGTCTTGGCCAAGTAGTACGAAATCGACAGGACGAAGACGCCGAAGACGATGTCCATCAGCGAGCTGAACAGATAGGTGGAACGCGGCGCCTCGCGGCCCATCGACTTGGCCATCTCGTCCCCCTGGTTCTTGAACCAAGCTTGCAAGCCGGGGAACGCGTTCATGACCAGATCGTCAAACCAGCCGCTGGGTATGTACTGCGGTCGCACCACGCAGGCGATGACGACGGCAATATGGAACTCGATAACTCCTTTCTGGAACAGAATCGGAGCGAAAATGCCATTGAACATTCCCCCGATGGCGCCGCCGACGGACATGAGCAGGAAGTACTCGGTGAGGTGCTTGGTCGACGGCCGATCGACCGCCAGTTCGCCGTGACAGGCGAGGGCACAGGCGAAGAAGCCCGCCCACGCCAGGGCGGCATAGCCAAATCCGAATCCGCCGTGCACGATCAAGAAGCACAAGACGACAATGCCCAGCGGTTGCAAAGCGCAAATCGTGGCGTCATGCCACGTCACGCCAGCCTGCGGCCGATCGCGGTTGCTCAGGAACCCGAGGCCGCTTAGGAGGCCGACTTCGGTTCCCGTCCAGAATTTCATGTAGACGAGGATGAACGAAAGCAAATACAAAGCGAGCGCGCCGATCCATACCAGCGGGAACGGCGACAGGTCGGTCGAGATGTAACTGGTGACGCCGAGCATCAAGCTGGACGGAACCGCCGCCAAGAGGACCCAGCGCAGCCGACGCCAGTTGGTCATCTCGGCGGTGGCGCCGGTGTGTTCGCGATGGGCGGCGGGCATTTCAATGGCGACCGATTTGTCTTCGTCGGGCGCGGCGGCAGGCGCGCCGGGCGCCGCTGGCTTGGCCCCCTTCTTGTGGCGTTGCGCTCGGCCCCCGGCGCCGGGTCCGGGCCTCACGGCGGTTTGGGCAGCGGCTGACGGCGCCGGCTCGGCCGCGGGAGGCGTATCGGGCGACGCCGCTTCCGGAACCATCGCAGGGGGTGGCTCGGTGATTTCCCCCGCGGCTGCTGCCTGCGCCGCTTCCGCCTCGATTTGCTCATCGGGCGGCGCCATCGTCGACACCAGATACGCGCAATAGCCGACCATCAACGCCAAGGCGATGTAGCCGTAGAGCCAAATGTCCGACTGGATTGGCAACGCCGCGAACGGCTCGATCAAAAACGGGTAGAAAAAGAGCGACAGCAAGCTGCCCAGGTTGCTGGCGCCGTAGAGGAAGTACGGGTCCTTCGCCGCCGGGTCGCCGCTGTAGGCGAACCACTTCTGCAAGAGCGGCGCGGTCGTCGACACCACGAAGAACGGGATGCCGACCAGGGTGGCGAGCAACATCAACGTCTGTGGAATCGGATTGCCGCCGGTCGGAGGCTCCCATTCGTAAACCGTCGAGTAAAATGGCTGCCAAATGATCAGCCCGATCGGGACGACCAAGAGGGCGCAGTGCACCATGAGTTGCTGCCTGAGCTTGAGCCGAGTCGAGAGCGAGTGCGTATAGGCATAGCCCAACAGCAACACGGATTGGAAAAAGACCATGCAGGTGTTCCACACCTGGGGCGTGCCGCCGAGCTTCGGCAGGATCAACTTGCCAATCATGGGCTGAACGAGGAACAACAGGAACGCGCTGACAAAAAGGGTGATTGCGAAAATCGGCAGGGCCAAGGGCCACCTCCAAGCAAGCTGCGGAAACGAAAAAAGATTCCCGTGCCGCGCTTCGAGAAGGCGGAATCCTGTTCACGGGATCGGCGATTTTTCAGTGGATCATCTTAGGAAAAGCTGTGTTACCTGCAACGGGTTCTCGTCTTCGTTTAGCGCTCGCATGGCGCCGAGCGGGCGCTAAACGAAGAAAATCGGAAGATCACTTCGCCGTCAGGATAGCGACGATTAGGCTGCGTTCGCTGTGGGCGGACATTTGGACGGTGACGGCGGCGCCGACGGGGATATCGTGGAGGGCTCGCGTCTTGCCATCGACGATGATCTTGGCGTCGCCACTGACCATCATCGTGTCGCCGCCGACGCTGATCGTCCGTTTCTTGGCGTCGACCCCCTTGACGACGCCCGACTTCTTCGGGCCCGCGGCACTGACGCTGACGACCATCGGCTTGCCCATCGGCTTTTGCAAGGCCACTTTCATGTTGGGCTTGAGATCGCCGCGTTTGCACTTCTTGCCGTCGACGAAGACGGTCGCGTTGCGGTCGAACGTGCAGACCTCTTTGCCGTGATTCTCCGCGTTCTCGATGGTGACCGAGTTCTCGTTTGCCGCCATGACGACGCCGATGGTGGTTTGGCCGACGCTTTCGATGCGAAGAGCTCGGCCGCGATTGTTGGCCAAGGGGCTGATGTCGATGCTCACATAGGCGCCGACGGCAAGTTCGGAGAGCGGGGCGTCTTTGCCGTTGATGAGCAGCCGGGTCGCTTCGGTGAGTTCGAGTTCAAAGAGAGCGACGCCGTCCTCACCGGAGCGCGACGCCTCGATCAGCCCGTTTTCGAGATCGACCCGGCAAACCACGCAGTCGAACAGACGGAACGGCTTTACTTTCTTGACATCGGGCATCTTGCGCTGTTCGTCGTGCCGCCCGGCGTTGACCGGCGGCAGAATGATACTGAAGGCGATGCCGAGAATCGTGAGGATCACCAGAGCCACCGAGCCGAGCGTGAGCTTGGCCCAGAGCATGGTTCGGACGACGGCGTTCATGAGCGCCGGCACCGAGGCGCGGACGACTCCCGTGATCGGCTTGCCGGCGCCGAGGAGAACCGCCGCGTCCAGCGTCGAATCGACGAGCGGCGTGGCAACGCACGCCGCTGAGGCGCGGTCGGCCAACAGCATCGCGACCATGGCGGCCGTAATGATCATCTTGCGGCGACGCAGCCGCTTGGCCAACATCTCGCGGGCACGGGACAATCGGCTGGCGATCGTCCCTTCGGGCAAGTCGAACGCGGCCGCCACTTCTTTGCGCGTCCGTCCTTCAACGTCGCAGGCGATCAAGACAGCGCGATATTTCTCGGGCAATCGGCTAAGTTCCTGATCGAGAATCGGACGCAGTTCCTCCCAGCGGTCGACGTCCGCTTCGGGCCGGGGCATCTCGCTCTTCTTCTTCTCGCGCAAACGCCGACGCGCGGTCATCTTTCGAGCCTCCAACGCAGTGCGGTAGGCCACTCCGTACAGCCAATTCCCGACCATTTCCCTCGGGTTGATCGTCGACGCCTTGCGCACCAGCACCATGAACGCCGCCTGAAAGCAGTCCTCGGCATCGTGCGGATTGTCGAGCACGCGCTGGCAAACGCCCAGCACCATGCGGGCATGACGCCGCACCAGCTCGCCAAACGCGAACTCGTCCTTGGTGTCGATAAATTTGCCGAGAAGATCCCCATCGCTGACGTCGCTCACGTCTAGCGTCGAGGAGTGGGTCGAATCGACCCCGAAAGTTGTGATGGCTGCCATATCCGTCGCCTCGGCCTCAATGCTGCATGCTACTCATTATTGGACGCCGGCGAGCGGATGTTCCAACTTTTTTTCACGTCGGCAGAATCGCTTGGCAGACGTGCAACGAAATATCTACACGTATCTCTTTGTTGTGAAACAGGTTGCACCGATCTGTTGCACAGGGACAGTCACACACCCCCTGCGAGCAATGCAACGAGAGTGCTTTCGTTTTTGAGCTGTTCAATACCCCTCTCCTTTCGGGAGGGGAGTTCTGAAATCACCTTTTGGCATTCGCGCTGCGTCCGGCGGGCGCTAAACGAATTCCTCGTTACTCGCGCCACGGCCAGAGCCACGGCATGACGCGCGGGTGCATCATGTTCGAATAACCGTCGGTCCACACCGGCCCAGGCAACGGTTCGACCGCGCGCCAGCGCGTCTCGTACAACAGTTCGCCGCTGGAGTTCTTGATCTTCTCCCCGTTCCAGCCGAGCCGCTCGCGTTGCGATTCCATGCGGACGCCGATCGGCAAGCCGCCATTCTTGTAAGCATAGGTTCGCGACTTGATGTTGCTCTTGCGCAGCGTCACGTCGTCCCCGCCTTTGGTCCGCAGCGTCACTTCGTTGGCGTCTTCCTTGGTGACGTAGCCGGACAACGATCGGTCATTCGACGTCACGATCGTATTGAGCGTCTTGCGCTGCAGAATGACCCAGTCAGCCGAAAAGCGATCGGGGTGATTCGTGTTGCGCGGGAATTCGGCGTCAAAGCCGTAATCGGAACACTGCAAGCAGTCGAGGTCGAGATCGCGCGCGATCGCCGCCAGCACGCCGTTGATGGAAACATAGCGGTTCGTCGTGTTGAAGATCAGCACGCCCCCCTCGGCCAGCTTGTCGAGATAGAGTTTGACGGCATCCTTCGTCAGGAGATGCACAGGAATCGCGTCGGAGCTGAAGGCGTCCAGCGCGATGATATGGTAGTAGTTCTGCGGCGCCTCTTTGATCTTGAGCCGGCCGTCGCCGAGCTTGACATCGATCTTGGCCCAGCGCTCCTGGGCGTCGTGGACGAAGTAAAACGTCGGCTCGTGGGCGCTCGCCGGCATCTTGGCGCGATCGGGATGCCAGGGCGGCACATAGCCCGGCGCGATCGACAGGTTCTTGACCAACGGATCGATCTCGAAGATATCGACATGCTGGAACGGCTTGGCGTAGCAGGCGAGGATGCCGGTCCCCAGGCCGAGCACGGCAATCGGGGGCTCGGATTGCGTGTTGGCGAGCATCGTGTAGGCGCCGAAACCGCTCGTCGCCAGGCCGACCATCGACGCCGGCATGCGCGCATCGGAAGCGCCGTTCATGTTGGCGACGTTGGATATCGGCTGCGATTTATCCCAGCACAATTTGTAGAACAACTCCGCCACGCCATTGCGCTCGTGGAAATACGTGATCGGTTCGCGGCGTTTCTGCAGGTTCGCCTCGGCTGTCTCCAAGGTTTCATGCCCTTGGTTGTCGCCCCATTTGAACCGAACGATCTGCCGGCCATGATTGATGCCGCCGTGAATGAGTGTGCGATAAACCTTCCATTCTCGCGGCTGCTTCTGCGTCTCGCGCCAGATCGGCAGGTTCGACCAGGCTGACTCGATCTCTTCGTCGATGCGCGTCGGCGTCTCGCGCACGCGCAGAAGCCCGAAAAAGCCGCGGCCTTCGTACAAAAACTCGTCGTAGATCCGATCATACGCGAACATGGCGATGAACAGGGCCGCCACGGCCAGACCGAACCGGATCGGCCTGAGTGACAGCGCCAGCACGAAAACCACGATGACTGCGAGGAAGTAGGATCGCTTCATCAGGAACCAGACGTTGAACTTCTTGTCCAAATAGAAGAAGAAGAGATAACCCACAACCACGGCCGCGTAGAGAAAGAGCCGCTGCGGAGAACGATCCGAGACAAGCTCCTGCAGCAGGCCCTTGTCGAAGTAGGTGCTCCGATCGGCGTACACCGCGTAATAGACGGCAATGGCGATGGCCGTGATGCCCGCGATGGTCGCCAGGAGATGCCAGCGATTGTAGATCGTCGTGCGTCCGCCCCACACCTCGCCGTAATAGATCGCATAATAACCGGCGATCCCCACAAGCACCGGCACGCCGAAATCGAGTACGCGGCCGAAAGTCGTCGTTTCCACCGAGTTTGAATCGAAGGGGATTAGCGTTCGGATCTCCTCGACCAAATTCGACCGCAGCAAACACGCAAACGCCATGGCGATGGGATACTCCCAAATGCCGAGTTGGAAAACGATCGGCGCGAATAGCGCGTTGAACAACCCGCCGAGGACGCCGCCGAAGGACATCCAGAAATAGAACTCGGTCAGATGCTTCGTGCTGGGCCGATCTTTGGCGAGTTCGCCGTGACACATGAGCGTGGTGCCGAAGAACGCGCCCAGATGCAGGGCGAACTCGGCCCAGGTCGGCGGCGCTAGGTTCGCCACCATCTTTAGCACGAGGAAGAGCAGCAGGCACGGCTGGACGAACATCACTACCATGTGCGGCGTCACGGTCCACACCGTCGGCCAGCGCGAGAAGACGAGTATGAACGTCATCAGGTAGAGCGCCAGCGGAATGATCCAGAAGAACGCGACGGCGGCGATGTCGGTCGTCATGTAGGTCGTGACGCCGAGCATCAGGCTCGACGGCGCCGCGGCCAGTCCGATCCAGCGCAAGCGGCGCCAAAGCGTGAGATTGTCGTCGAGCGCGCCAACCGGCTTTTCCGGCTCCTTGGCGATGCTTTGCTCGGGAGTCGTGCTCGGCGCTTCGGCCGGCGCGACGTGCCTGCCTCGGCGTTTCGGCGCCGGGGCGATCGCGGTAGCGGCCTCGGCGCTGGGCATCGGTTCGCCCTGCGGCGTCTCGGGTCCGGCGCTCGTCGCCGGCACGTCTGCTTCCTCCGCAGGAGCCCACTCGCCGGTGATCGCCTGCCAAACGATCACCGCGCAACCGACGACCAGCCCCACGAAGATCGCATATCCCGCCGTCCACAGATGAACCTGGGTCTGCCAGGTCGGTTCCTCATCAGGCGTCACCGGCAGCCATGGCTCGACGACCGTTGGATATATCGCCAGACCCAGCATGCTGCCAAAGTTGCTCGCCCCGTAGAGAAAGTACGGATCCTTCGCCGCCGGATGCCCGGTGTGGAAGAACCACTTTTGCAACAAGGGCGCCGTCGTGGACACGAGAAAGAACGGCAACCCGACCATGAGCGTCAGCTTGAGCAATAGGGAGAAGATCGGATTGGTATCCTCCGGCGGCGTCCAGTCGCCCAGGGAGAACGGCAACACGATAAACGGCAAGAACAGCAGCAGCCCCTGAATGATCACCTGCCGCTTCGTCGTTTGCGTCGTCGTCAAGAGGTGCGTGTAGCCGTAGCCGACGAGGAGCACGGCCTGGAAGAAGACCATGCAGGTGTTCCAGACCGCGGGCGTGCCGCCGAGTTGCGGGAGGATCATCTTACCGATCATCGGCTGGACGAGGAAGAGCAAGGTGGCGCTGACGAAGAGCGACACGCTGAAATACGCGAGCAAAAGGCACCTCCGCGGCGGGATCGGCAAGCAATGCGGCTGGGATACCGGCTAGGGAACACTTTATGAATCAGGCACTGGCATTACGAGCCGGAAGCGTTCGCGACGGATTCTGAGAGGCGCACCGTCGCTGACGCTTCCGGCTCGTATTCCGCTCGCGCCGCTATGACCGGAAAGGCCGCTTTTCTCGGCACAAGCCGCAAAGTCGAACGTTTCGGAGCGACCGGTTAAGTCGCTACGACTGTTTTGCGATAAATCCGCCGTTTGGCTGCCTTGGCAGGCTGCCTGTGTCGAACTTTATGAAGAATCCGCCGCGAACGGTTTTCATGGGAAGGAGCAATCCCTTACGTAAAGGATTACGGGAGGGCGAGGCTCCTGCCGAGCCGGAAGCGACAGGATACTCGTCCGAAATCAAGTATTTCGCGGGCTCGCGGCTCGGGAGGAGCCTCGCCCTCCCGTGCCGTTTGCAAACCATGTCGTGTACCCGCTTGCGGCGCAGCGCGTCCGGCTACGCCGCAAGCGGCTCTATGTCTGCAGCACGCCCGTCTTGAATTCACGTCCCGCGTCATAACGAATCGCTAGGGACAGCGCCTTGAGCAGCACAGCTCGCGTTTGCGCCGGCTCAATGATAGCGTCGACCCAGAGGCGAGCCGCCGCGAAACGCACATCGGTCTGCTCTTCGTAGCTGGCTTCGACCTTCTGCCGCAACTCGGCCAATTCGTCGGCGTCCGGCACATGTCCAGCTCGCTTAAGGGCGCTGATCTGTATGTCGAGCAGCGTGCTCGCGGCCTGCTCGCCGCCCATGACGGCGTAGCGAGCCGTCGGCCAGGCGAAGATGAACCGCGGGTCGAACGCTTTGCCGCATAGGGCGTAGTTCCCGGCGCCGCACGATCCACCGAGAATCACCGTGATCTTGGGCACAACGCTGTTGGAGATGACGTTGACCAACTTGGCCCCGGAGCGAATGATCCCCGCCTGCTCCGACGCCCGGCCGACCATAAACCCATTTACGTCCTGCAAGAAGATGATCGGTATCCGCGTCTGGTTGCAGTCCATGATGAATCGCGCCGCCTTGTCAGCCGCATCGACGTAGATAACGCCGCCGACCTGCACTTCCCCCTGCGGCGTTCGCGAGCGCTTGCGCTGATTAGCGACGACGCCGACGGGAACGCCGCCGAGCCGTCCGTAGCCACACACCAGCGTCGGTCCGAACTCTGCTTTGTATTCATCGAACGGGCCGGCATCGAGAAAGCACGGCACAAGGTCGCGAACGTCGTATTCCTTCGGAAGCCCAAGGGTGAGGTACTCCGAACCCTTCGGATCGGCCATTGATCCCAAGGGTTCGGAGTGCCTGACCGGAGCGTTTCCGGCCGGCAACATCTCAACGAGCCGCTTGAGCCGATCGAGCGCGGCATGGTCGTCCTTTTCGCGAAAGTCGATGGTGCCGCTGACTTGCGCGTGCATGGCCGCCCCGCCGAGTTCTTCGTGGTCGGCGACCTGGCCGATTGCTGCTTTGACCAGCGCCGGACCCGCCAGATACAGGCCGCTTCCTTCGGTCATGATGAGCTTGTCGCATAGGACCGGCAGGTAGCCGCCCCCCGCCACGCAGTTGCCGAGGATCGCTGCGTATTGTGGGATCCCCATCGCGGAGATGACGGCGTTGTTGCGAAAGATGCGGCCAAAATCGTCCTCGTCGGGGAACACTTCGTCTTGAAGCGGCAGAAAGACGCCGGCGCTATCGACGAGGTAAACGAGCGGCAAACGATTGTCCATGGCGATGCGCTGGGCCCGCAGCACCTTCTTGGCGGTCATCGGAAAGAACGCGCCGGCTTTCACCGTCGCGTCATTGGCGATGATCATGACATCCCGGCCTGCGACCGTGCCGATGCCGGTGACCACGCCCGCCGAAGGCGCTCCGCCCCAATCGCCATACATCTGCCAGGCGGCCCAGAGGCCGAGCTCGAAGAAGTCGGTCGCCAGGGCAGCGATGCGCTCGCGCGCTGTGAGCCGGCCCTTCGCGTGCTGCCGATCGATGGCCTGAGCACCGCCACCGGCGCGGATTACTTCGGCGTCACTGCGAAGTTCGGCGAGCAAACTGGAAAGGGATTTCGCTGCCATCGAATCTCACAAGTGCCGAGTGCTGAGTACCGAGTACTCAGTACTGAGTACTCGGTACCGAATCGGGTTTCCAACTGAGCACGAACACTAGTAGCTTATTCTGTCCACACTTTGCGCTGGCGCGACGATGGAATGTCGAGCGCCTTGCGATACTTCGTGACCGTGCGGCGGGCCACGCCGGGGTAGCCGGCCTCGGCGAGCTTGGTGACCAGATCCTCGTCGGAAAGCGGATTTGATTTGTTCTCGTTGGCGATGATATCGAGCAGTTTCCGCTTGATGATCTCCCAGGCGACCTCCTCGCCGCTGGCAGACTGCGTACCGCCGCCGAAGAATCGCTTGAGCGGAAATACGCCGCGCGGCGTCTGCACCCACTTGTCGTCGACGGCCCGGCTCACTGTCGTCACATGCACGCCGACGACATCGGCGATCTGCTGCATCTTGAGCGGCTCGATAAACTCCGGCCCCTTGTCCAGAAACGCACGCTGATGCTTGATGATCGCCGTGGCAACTTTCATCAGCGTCGCACGCCGTTGTTCGATGGCGTCGATCAACCATTTCGCCGACTGTATCTTCCGCTGCAACAACTCACGCGTTTTTGCGTCGAGGTTCTTATCGCGCAATAGCTCAAAATAACGGCGGCTGATGTAAACCTTCGGCGTCCAGTCGTCGAGCAGGCGAATGTCGTATTCCCCCTTGTCATTTTTCTCGATGACGATGTCCGGCACGACGTATTGCACATTCTCCGAGCTGAACTGCGCTCCTGGCTTCGGATCGAGGCTCTTCAGCACCGTAATCGCTTCTTGCAACGTCTTCAGATCGCATCCCGATTTCTTCAGGATGGCCGGGAAGCGATTGTGCTGAATGTCCTCCAGATGATTGTTGATCAACTGGCGCACCAGGTCGCGATGCGGCGTGTTGAGCCGCACTTGCAACAGCAGACATTCCTTGTATTCGCGAGCGCCGATGCCCGCCGGCTCCAGACTTTGCAGGTCTTCCAAAGCCTCCTGCACCTGCTGAAGCGTGATGTCTTTGCCATACGCTTGCCGAATATCTTCCAACGGCGTCGTGAGGTAACCGCGCTCATCAAGATGCGAAATCAGAAATCGAACCAGTTCGACATCGACGATTTCGGTGTCGACATAAGCCAGTTGGTCGGTGAGGTGCTCTTGCAGCGCCTTTGGACGGGCAGCCATGTTGGCCATGGCATCGTGCTTCTTGTCCATGTCCTCGGCCATGCGATTGGCGGAAGGACGCGATTCTTCGTCGAAGTGGTCGGCCCATTCCTCGTTGAGCACCTCCATGCGCTCGAAGTCTTTCTCGGCATGGGCGGGATCGATGACGAGTTCGGGCTCGGGCGTTTCGACTTTGGGCGTCTCGGGTTCCGCGGGCGGCTCGATGATCTCGCCAAGCTCGGGGTTATTCGGATAGCCGTCCTGTTCGTCGCCGTCGCCGATGCGCTCGAGAAAAGGGTTCTCCTGAATCTCTTGATCGAGCCGTTCCTGCAGGGCCATGACGCCGAGCTGGAGAATTTCCATCGACTGAATCATGCGCGGCGAGATGGTGAGGGCCATCTCCGGGCGCATCGATGTGCCGAGGTTGAGTTGCATGGCCTATTCTCCGGTAGTCCGTTCCGCGGTCGTCATCGTTTAGCCGCTCGCTTTTGACAAGCGGGACCGTTCGCCAAAGGCGAACGGCCAAACAGCGGGGATGGTCAAAACACCCGCCGGCCCTCCATAGCGTCGGCGAGCATCTGCGAGTTGGCGAATTCCAGCACGGATCCGGAAGGCAGCCCTCGCGCCAATCGCGTGATCTTGACCCCCGTGCCGGCGAGCAAATTGGAGACGTAGAGTGCCGTGCCGTCGCCTTCCAATGTCGGGTTTGTCGCCATGATGAGCTCCTTTACTCCGCCGAGCTGAACGCGATGCAAGAGTGCATCGATCGTCAGCATTTCGGGGCCGATGCCGTCGAGCGGCGCCAGCCGGCCCTGGAGCACGTGATACAGGCCGCGATACAATCCCGCACGCTCCAAGGATGCCAGGTCGCGAGGCAGTTCGACGACACAAATGATCGAGGCATCGCGCCTCGGATCGGCGCAGATACTGCACATTTCCCCTTCGGTCAAGTTGTAACATTGCCGGCACGGGTGCACCTTTTGCACGATGTCGCGCAAAGAGTCGGCCAGGGCCAACACATCCTTCGGGTCGGCAGCAAGGAGAAAGTGGGTGATGCGCTCCGCCGACTTCGGGCCGATCCCCGGCAGTTTGCCAAGTTCTTCCAACAATCGAGCAATCGCGCCTGGCGGCTCCACCATGATCCACCTTCCCTCGCCGCTTGAATTGCGGATCCGAGCCGGAAGCGTTAGCGACGGTTCCAGCGAAACCCGTCGCTAACGCTTCCGGCTCGTCGCATCAGGAGCCGAACGGCAGCTGAAATCCCACGGGCAGGCCCAGGTTCGCCGCCATTTTCGCCGTCTCGAGCGCAACCGCCTTCTTGGCATTCGACAACGCTTGATTGACAGATGCTCGGACCATGTCCTCGAGCAGTTCTTTGTCTTTGAGCGCGTCATCGCTGATCGTGAGCGAGATCAACTCCATGGTCCCGTTGACTCGGGCCTTGACCGCGCCGCCGCCGGCTTCGCCGTCACCGGTGATGGACGCCACGGCCGCCTGCATTTTGGTCATCTCCTCCTGCATGCGCGGAAGGGCGGTGAGCAGACTTGCAATTTGGCCGAGTTTCTCGAACATGGACATTCCTCGCGTATTTGCGATTCACCCCGATCACTCGGACGGCAATGTCGATGAATCGGTGTCGGCTTCGGCATCCAACCCAGCCTCCGAATTCGTTTCGGACGGGCGGGCGACATTGACGCCGAAACCTTCGTCCGCCCGAACCACCTGAGCGCTCAGCACATCGACGACCTTCTTCACGAACGGGATCTTCAAGAGCTCCGCTCGCACCTGGCGCTGCTGTCCGAGTGCCGCGGCCGCCGGGCTCGCCGCCGGAGCATCCGATTGCGCCGGGTCGTCACTCCACTCCACACGGATCGAACAGCGCTCGCCGACCATGCGGGACAGGATCTCCTGCACCTTGGAGAGCTTCGCTGCGTCCTGAAACAACCCACTGGACGAATTATAACGCTTACTTACGTGAAATACTAGTGTGTTTGGCCCAGAAATTGCTACACTGGAGACTCGCCGAAGATCGGACTGGAGTGCAAATCCAGATTCGACAAGGATTTGCTGCCAAATCACTGGCAGCGAATTGTCGCTAAGAACAAGTCGATCGGGCTGATTCACTGCATCATTTTCAGGCGTCAGCTTTTTTTTTTCTGGTTCGCTACGATTCCCGTGTTGTTGAGGTGCGACCGGACGCGCTGGGGAGGTGGTGGTCGGCGATTGACCTTCCTTGGCAATGAGTTGAGCGATCTGGCTGATAGGCAACAGGTCATCGAGCTGTGCCATGCGAACCAGTGCCATCTCGACGATGGCCCGAGCGTGACTGGAGTGCCGCATGCGCATCTTGGCCGTCACCAGCAGATCCATGCCTGCCAGGATCGTGTCGAGACTCGCTTGCTTGGCGTGCTGTTCCAGAACATTGCGCCGCGCGCTGGACACGCTCACTGCCTGTCCCGCGATGCCTGCACTGTTCACCACCATGAGATCACGCCAATAGTCGATCAACTGATCCAGCACTTCGCCGAGTTGCTGGCCTTGGTTGGCGATGTCGTTGACGATCTCCAATACCTGCTTGGCGTCCTTCGCGAGGACGGCGTCGGCGATGGCGGTGACGCGCTCCTCATGTGCGGTGCCCAGGAGTTGATGGACCGAATCGAGCGTGAGTGACTTGCCGCTAAAGGCCAAAAGTTGATCGAGCAGCGACTGGGCGTCGCGCATCGACCCGCCTGCGCGTCGAGCCACCATCTCCAGCGCTTCGTCGTCGGCCTGCATCCCCTCGGCCTTGACGATCTCTTTGAGTCGCGTCGTGATGCCGGTGATGTTGATGCCGCCGAAGTCGAAGCGTTGGCAGCGTGACAGAATCGTGACGGGGACCTTCTGCACTTCCGTGGTGGCGAAGATGAACTTGACGTGGGGCGGCGGCTCTTCCAGCGTCTTCAGAAGCGCGTTGAACGCTTCCTTCGTCAGCATGTGCACTTCGTCGATGATGTAGACTTTGTAGCGCGAGCGCGTCGGCCTATACTGGACGTTCTGACGAAGTTCGCGAATTTCATCGATGCCGCGGTTGCTGGCGCCGTCGATTTCGAGGACGTCGGTGTCCTCGCCGGACGCGATGGCCTTGCAGATTTCGCACGTGTCGCACGGCTTGCCGACCGCGCCGTTCGGACAGTTGAGCGCCTTGGCGAGGATGCGCGCGGTGCTGGTTTTTCCGACGCCGCGCGCGCCGGTGAACAGATACGCATGCGCCACGCGGCCGCTTTGCAGGGCGTTCAGCAGAGCTTGTGCGACGGCTTCCTGCCCGACGAGATCGCCGAACTGCTGAGGCCGATATCGGCGTGCGAGAACGGTGTATTCCGAACTTGCGCTCGGGGCCGTTTCGGTCGCGCGTGCTTCAGTGGATTTACGCTTGGCCATGCGGTCATTATATGGTGCAAAAAAAAACTAGCCCGCCGCGCGAGCGAAGGCGATTCCTTGCTTACGCCGCGGGAGAAATATCTGTGCGCGATTCGGCTGCGGGTGCGTGAAACGCACCATCCGAGCGCGTCATTCAGCGGAACGGTGCGTTTCACGCACCCTACTCTGCTGCCGATTCGCGCAGGGTCATCAAGTAAGGCGCGGAGTCAAAAAAAAACGCCATCCGTCGCGGGATGGCTGAGAGAGGCTGATCCACTGCACAAGATCCACTGCTTATGGCTGCACCTTCCGGCCTGACCAGGTTCACAGCTTCCCCTTGCGTGGGTCCCCTCCCAGCCTCCCGAGACGGAGGCGTCGGTGTTTCCATCCGTTATTCTACTGCTTCGGCGTCGCCGTCACAACCGCCTTCTGAATGACCACCGCGTCGACTGGCTTTTCGTTGCGTGTCTTGACAAGGGCGATCGTATTGACCGTATCTTGCGACTCCTGGTCCTTCACTTTGCCGAACGCGGTGTACTTGCGATCGAGGAACGTCGCGTCCTCGTGGCAGATGAAGAACTGCGTTCCGGCGGAGTTCGGGTCATCGCTGCGGGCCATTGACACGACACCGGCGATATGGGCGGTCGAGTTGAACTCGGCCTTGATGCGATATCCCCCGCTGCCGGTTCCCGTCCCCTGTGGGCAGCCGCCCTGAATCATGAAGCCTTCGATTACGCGATGGAAGGTGAGCCCGTCGTAGAAGCCGATCTTGCACAAAGCGAGGAAGTTCTTCACATGCCCCGGCGCGCGGTCCGGGTAGAATTGGAGCCGAATCGGCCCCTTGGACGTCGTCAATTCGACTGAGTAGGTGTTTTTCGTGAAGTCGATTTCGGCCTGAGCCTTATCAACTTCGGCTTTGCAGTTGCTCTTGTTCATTGTTGGCTCTCGTGTCCGTTTCCTCGATTAGTACTCGTGTCGCCGCGCGGGCACTAAACGAAGAGAGGATTTAGTCCGTCACCTTTTGTATCGTTACGCTGCGAATCACGACCGGCTGCTTGAGCCGATCCATTTCGGTGACTTCTTTCTTATTGATCGCCCGCACGACATCCATCCCCTTGGTGACGCGGCCAAAGACCGTGAACGACCCGTCCATCTGCGGCATGGCGGCGGCGGTCAGGTAGAAGCGGCACGCGGCCGAGTTCGGGTCGCGTCCCTGGCAGGCGCCGAGCACGCCTTCCTGGTGCGTGAGCTTGTCGCTGATTTCAGGTTTGAGCCAATAGCCGATGCTGCCGCTGCCGTATTCGCCTGTGCCGCGTGGACAGCCGGCTTCGATGTACGCCACGGTGTTCTCTTCAACGGTGCGATTGATAGCGTAATAGAAGCCCATGCCGTCGTAGTAGCCGGCTCGGGCGAGGCAGACGAAACTGCGCGCATGATTCGGCGCGATCTCGCCGTGAAGATCGACGTGAACGTCACCGATATCGGTGGCGATGATCGCCTGGTACCTGATGTCACGCCCATTGCTGTCCGTGAAGGCGACCTTGTCCCACAGGTCGTTGGCGATGCTCTCGAAAATCTTGACCGCGTTCTTGCCGGTGTACGACTTGTTCGGTGGTTGCAACTCGTCTTCGGGCGCCGGGTCGAGGATGACGGCGTCGCGGAAAGCCAGCGTCTTGGTGCGGCTCACCGGCTGTGCGACAATCGTTTTGCCAAGGTTGTCCTTCTTCGGATCGGTTCGGGCGTTCGGTGTCGGCATCGCGTCGTCATTTTTTGTGCAGCCTGCCAGGCCGATCAAGATTGCCAGGCTTACGCTCGCCCCGCCAACCATCCATCGATTCCATCCGCTCGCCATCAGACGCTCCTTCGTCAGTTTTTCGTAGGGTGCGTGAAACGCACCGTTCGTCCGAAGGTGCGTTTCACGCACCCTACACGAAATCGGACAGCGCGGTCAATGCGGACACTGCCCGAGCGTTATCCTCTCGCTAAAATGACCGCACCTCTTTCATCAGCGAAAGCGAATACATGCAGGATCTGGCGTTTGCGATCTGTGCGCTCTTGGCCTTCGTCCTTCCCATCGGCTTTTACTGCATCATCCTGGCGTCGATCAATCGCCGAGGCAGGCCGCTCATCGTCAACGGCGTGTGGGACTCTGCCGGCCTGTTGTTCGCGATGTCCGGCTTCTTCTTGGCGACGGCGCCGATGCTGTTCTCGGCGCTGTATTATCGCGCTTACGAAACCGACGTGCAGGCCGACATTCAGTCGCTCTGGATGAGTCATTGGCTACTCTGGATCGTCTACTTTCCGTTTCTTCTGAGCGGCTGCGCCTTGATGATTCTCTGGCGTGCGAACAAATCGATCGTCTACAACGTTGACGCCGAGTTGTTTCCGAAAGCGCTTGAGCAAACGCTGACGGAGCTCGGCGTCGCCGTCCAGCGGCGCGGCGGCACGATGGTGCTTTTTCCGACAGGCGACGCTTTCGGGGCCACAGGCGTGACGCACGTCCCGCGGGCCGGATCGGAGATGCCCAAGCCCGCGCCCCAAGCCGCTCCGAGCGGACCGGCCTGTGCCGAGCTGCAGGTCGAACTATTCGCCGCCATGTGCAATGTGACGCTGCACTGGGAGAACTACTCGCCGGCGACGCGGGAAGAAGTCGAACGCGAACTGGAGCGCAATCTGGAATCAGCTGCTCCGTACGACAATCCGTCGGCAGGATGGTTTCTCAACATTGCCGGGCTGATCTTCGGAACGCTGTTCATGATTGTCGCGGCAGTGACGATCCTGATCATCATGGCACGCTGGCGATAGCGATCCTTCGCTTACGCATCAGGCTCTGACGTCACTGGTTGGCCGCGCAGGCCGGCGAGGCCCTCGCTGCCGACGTGGATGACGCGCAGGCCGACACGCAGGTCGAACATGTCGTCGAGCGGCTGGTATCCGATGAACTCAACGATCGTGCCGGGGACGAGGCCCATGTCATGCCAATGGCGCAAGCGATCGGGGTTATCGTCGGCGACTTCCCGAATGATGATCCGTTGACCGGGACGGAAGCTGTGCAACGGTTGCAGATCACGTTTCTGCATTTCGCCGTGCTCGGTGGGGATGAGGTGTCCGTGTGGATCTTCGCCGGGTTCGCCGAGATAGGCCGCGAGCGCTTGTTCCAGACGCGGCGAGATGGCATGCTCCAAGGCGTCGGCCTCCGCATCCACTTCGCTCCAGTCCAATCCGAGAACGCGAGTCAAAAACAACTCGACCAATCGGTGCCTGCGTATGACACGGCGTGCTTGCGCGATGCCAAGTTCCGTCAGCTTGGCGCCATGGCCGACGCCATACTCGATAAGCCCGGCTGTCTCTAGACGTTTGAGCATTCCTGTGACGGAGGGGGCTTTGACTTTGAGTCGAGAGGCGATGTCAATGGGCGAAACCATCTGATCCGCCCCACCGAGGCTGTGGATCGCTTTCAGATAATCCTGCACCGCGGGCGTGATCGGGTCGGCCATGGAGTGTCTCGAAGAGCCTACAGGCCGAGACATTGTATGGACGCGCCGCGCCGATTGAACCGCCGCTTGCGGCCTTGCGTTCGCGCGGCGCCGCGCGAACGCAAGGCCGCAAGCGGCAAGACGTCATTCCTCGGGCTCAAGGTGCCGCAGGACATCCATGGCGCTGATGACGCCGATCAGCACGCCGGCGTCATCGACGACGAACAAACGGTGCACATGCAGCCCGACCATGTCGCTCACCACGCGATGCACCGGCGTATCCGGCGCCACCGCGAACACGGCAGGCGTCATGAGATCGGCAACCGTGAGGCCCCCAGTCGGCCGCACGTCCTGTTCGGCGTCACTGCCGGCGAAGAAGTACTCGGGCTTGCGTTCTCCATGCCGGTGATGCTCGCAATGATGCACCAGCACATCGGATCGGCTCAAGACGCCGATCGGCCGGCCGGCATCGTCGATCACCGGCGCCGCGGCAATCCCCTTCTCCGTGAACAACGCGATCGCCTCTGCGACTTTCGCTTCCGCGCGAAGTGAAATCGGGTTAGGCGCCATCAGGTCAGCCGCCGTCTCGGCACGCAACACCAAGGGTGCGACGGAAGATGCGGTGCGGATCATGGCTCACCTCCTTCGGTTTGGTTTGGTCGGAACCAGAGATCAGAACTCAGAGGTCAGCAGTCGGTGAACTTGAGGCCGCTTACCACGGACCTCTGACTTCTTACGATTCATCGCGCCGCGGGCGTCAGCGCATCTTCTTCGGGCGCAACCTCCGCGGCGGCCTCGGCTCGGGCCAACGCGGCCAGGATATCCGTGCTCGACACGATGCCGATCGGACGCTGCGTCGTGCGTTCGACCACGATCACGCGATGAATGTGGGCGTCGATCATCAACCGGGCGAGTTCTCCGAGTTTCGTCCCCGGCGCCACCAGCACTGGGTCCTTCGTCATGCAGTCCTCGACGCAACAACTCGGCTCTCCCATCACGCCTTCCGGAAGCTGCCAGGCGCTGCACATGCAATCTCCTTCGACTCTCAGCTTGGCCCCCGTGCGGTCCTTCTCGACCCAGCGCATGAAATCGGTCGCCGACAACACGCCAATGCAGCGCCCATTCGCATCCACCACCGGAGCCCCGGTAACATCGGAACGTGCCAGCATCCGGGCAGCGCCTTGCATCGACATCTCGCGCGGCACCATCACAACATGGTGCGACATGATATCCGCGGCACTAAGAGACAGCACTGATTTGGTTGCATCCGCCATGGCGTTTCTCCTCACGCAAGCGACAAGTGAGCGAAATGAAAAGAGCAAAGCCTATGCCAAGGCATGCTTTTTTGTGAAGACTCGATTCGTGGGCTTTTTCACGAAGCGATGTCGAAGACAACGACATCGATCGAGCAACCCGCACAGACATGAGCGGATTCGACACACTCATCAGAGCCTGAAGCGTCAGCGAAGAAACTGAGGACGCGCGGCTCAAGACTCATTGTTGCGCCATCGCCGCGATTTGTCAAACAGATGACTCGGGCTTTCCAGCGTCGGCCTGCTTGTCATCCGCTGCCGAGGGCGCTGGTTCGAAGGGGAACACCACCCAGGCAAAAAAGCCCACCACGCCGGCGAAGAACAGGCCGACACCGAGCGCGTTCGTTGCCGCATCCGATGCCGACATGCCGTAGCGCTGCAAAACCGCGAACCCCAGACACCAGCCGACGACGGCAGCGATGACGGTGCGCAACACGACCGATCCGTTCGAGCGCAGCGGGCGCTCCGGCTCCGCTTCTGCCGGCGCGGGTTCCGGCGGCGGCGCGGGTTCTTCGATCTCGGCGCCGACGCATTTCCAGCATTCCTTGAACTGATCCTGGTGCGCCTCGCCACACTTCGAGCAGACCCACATGAGATATACCCTGCGCTATTCAATTATCAGCCTCGCGTTATCAAAGCTCGCTGGGCGGTTTCGCGCGAAACCGCCCAGCGAGCTTTGATGCCGCAACAGAGGGAACACGTTGCATTGACTATCGCGCCGGCGTCAGCGGCCGGGGCAGATCG
>VGZI01000105.1 GCA_016872605.1 Planctomycetota bacterium | reverse complement strand
GCGGCGATCTTCTCTTGAGGGTTGAGATGACGACGTTCGCTGTTCATGATGGAACCTCCGTTCAGGTTAGACTAACCCGAACGGAGCAATCTTCCAGATTCGACTGAGGCGAAACAGCACCACAACCCGTAGACAAGAAGTGCCCCCAACATCGAGCCGCCAATAAGGAACATTCCGAGCGCTCCAATTGGTGCAGCGGGCTGACCTTGAGCTTGAGGTACCCCAGGGTCGCGATGTCCAGCCGCCTGAGCACCTTGGAAAATACCCATCGTTGACGAACACACGAGCCAGAAAACGGGAACAAAACACCAAAAAGTCACGACACCCCAAACAATGACTCGCGACAATTCGTCGAAACGTGCAGTAGTCATCGGTTGCGGTTCTAGCGAAGGCGGGGCCGGCGGCGGAACAGTTGACATAATTGACCTCCTACCCCAATCGTAATCGCGGCGAGGCACAGAGGCAACAAAATTACTGAATCGGGGGAACTTGAATGGCCGGAGGGGCCCACGTTGCCGTGGCCGGTGTCGGTACTCCGACACCGGCAAAGCGTCCTATGCGTGTCGGCTCAAGCATCGGCCACGGCCTGTCCGTCCACGGCCCGATCGCCATGCGCCTCGGGAAACTTGCGGCCCGGCAAAGCGTTACCCTGATGAATGAATGAGTGACGTGGCGCGCTACCCTGTGACTGCCGCGTCCGCGTCGAAATCTAAAAATGCTCTCACAACTAACCGTGCGATAACGAGCGGATTCGCTATCCTGGCGATCGGCGCCTATTGCAGGCGAAACGATGATTTTGCGCTCGACATCATCATCTCGATCGCTTAACATGAGTTCATTATCCTTTCCTTCACTCTCGGTTCGACGGAGGATGTTCCAATGGCCACTCGCGTTTCGGCTCGGCGACGGGGTTTTACGCTGATTGAACTGCTCGTAGTGATTGCGATCATTGCAATATTGATTGGCCTGTTGCTGCCGGCGGTACAGAAGGTCCGTGCCGCCGCCGCCCGCGGGCAGTGCGCCAACAACGCCAAGCAATGGGCCCTGGCAATCCACAACTTTCACGACACTGTGAAGAGGCTGCCTCTCGGATCGACGAACAATCCCAGGCAGACGTGGGTGATGCACATCTGGGCGTACATCGAGCAAAACTCCCTGGCAAGCAAGAACGTCATCACGACGCCCTTCTACCTGCCGCCGGGGACCATTGGCAGAACGATGACGGGCTTGTGCGGGCAATATGTATCGTTGTATTACTGTCCGAGCGATCCGCCGGCCGACCTTGATGGCGCCGGAAATTACTACCAGCGACGCCGGGGGAACTATGTCGTCAATTGGGGCGCGACCTATTACGATACCGCTCCTGCCTCCGGACAGGAGGCGCCGTTCGGCCACCGTAACGGCCGCCGGGCCACGCCACAAATTGTGACCATGAACAACATCTCCGACGGCGCGTCCAACACACTCATGGTCTCGGAGACCTTGATGCCCACCAGCCGTGACGACAATGATTGGCGCGGCGATGTTCATAACGACGACGGCGTTTTTCGCTTTCAAACCATCAATACTCCAAACTCCACGGTTCCCGATGTCGTCAACTGGGCCATCGCCAACAATGATCCGCTTACGCCGGTGACCAGGGCGGGCGCGCAACAGAGCGCCGCGCGCAGCCGGCACTCCGGCGGCGTGAACGTGGCCATGTGCGACGGCGCCGTGCGTTTTGTCAGCAACAACGTTTCACTCGCAACGTGGAGGGCCCTCGGCACGATGAATGGCAGCGACACCCCTGGCGACTTTTGAGATCGACCAGAGAGTCGCAATATCGTCACGTACACGGAGTGGAATGCCTCCGCAAATTCGTGCCGCTGCGATGGCAACCGTTGTCTCGCCCAGCTGATTCGAAACCGGATTGATGTCGACAGGACAGTCTCGCCTGCCACAGCAGGTTCGTATGTCGCCAGAGCGCCAATTTTTCTTGTTCGCCAGCGTTTTTTTGGATCTTATGAACTCGCACGGGGGCCCCATGCGCCGTCCTTTCGTCGTCTCCCTATTTACTTTCCTCCTGACCGTCCCTGTTCTCGTTGGCTGTGCCGATTCCATGGCCGAGGTATCCGGGACCGTGAAATACGACGGCAAACTCGTTGACGACGGCACGATTCGATTCGAAGACGCGACGGGCGCCGCTCCTACCGCAGGCGGTCCCATCAAGAACGGCGTCTACTCCGTCCGTGTTCACCGTGGCGACATGAAAGTCACCATCAGCGCTTCAAAGACCATCAGTAAGAAAAAACTCTATGAGACCAAAGACGATTACATGGAACTAACAGGCGAGGCACTTCCGGAACGTTACTCCGACGTACAGAAAACCGAACTGCGATTTGAAGTAAAGCCCGGCGCCAACGCCAAGGATTGGGACCTTGCAAAATGAAGCGGCATGTCTCGCCACGCATTTCAACTTTCATACGCCCCGCGGTGAGGTGCTTCGACGCCCAGAGTTCGAAGTACCTCAGCTTGGAGCTTCCGCCGTGATATCATGCACTGTGATACCAATTCATGCTTCGCGACGAAGAAGGCGCGTCCGGTTACGAACCTTCACATTAGGCGACTAACCCAGCACGCGAGGGAGAAAAGTTATGAACGGACCACAACATGCGCCGTTGATCCTTCGATGCATTGTAATTGCCTTAGTGATTTTTCACCCGGAAATCGCGCTAGCACAATCGCGGCCGCTCGCGGTGTGGGACACGGGGACTCCCTCGGCTGACACGTTGACGCCCAGCAGCATCGACGCGAAGGCCGGCTGGAAGTTGTTCGCGGACGATTCGCCGCCGGCATTTCAGGGCGATGCTGTGATCGCCAACACCCGTTTGTTAGCGGTAGCGCGCAAGCAGAGCAACGGGATGGAAGTCTACTCGCTCGCCAGCGGCAAGCCGATCTTGCGTGCGCGCTTGGTCCCATCGCTCGGGGCAAACATCGAGCGTGTTGCGCTCGTCGAAAACACCAAAGGGGCCGTCGCGCTCGAAATCGCCACAAAGATCGGCACGGCGCGATTTCGGCTCAAGAAAGGCGACCTGTTCATCGAGACCCAGGCGATCAGCGGCATCACAACGTTGCGTGTCGAGTGTTCGAGCCGATTTGCCGTGCTTCCGGATTTCTTTGCCGACGATATTCTCTTTGACGCTCGCAAGGTCCCGGTCGATCGCGTCGAACTGCCCAGCGAGAACTTTTTCCTGCACTTCACGGGCAAGCAGGATGCCATTGTCATGAACGTCTTCGAGCATCGCAATCAGGATGTGCGCGTCACGCTGGCCGGCAAGGGCGACGAGCGCGTCATCAGCGGGTCGGAGATCGACTTCGGCAAAAAGGGCAACAAGATCTGGATCGCGGTCCTCGAAGGCGCCGGCATGTGGCATACCTCCAACGTGACCCCCACGGACGCCAAGAAGATCATGCCGCTTACCTGGAAGATGCCGTTCGTCGCGCAGTGGCGCGTCAACTTCACGCGCAAGGATGGATTGACCGATAGATGGGACATGCTGCTGCCCGATAAGGAAGGCAAGGGCTATGTCAAGCCGTCGTGGCTTGCTCAAGACGGGAGCATCAGCGCCGCCACGCGAACCAAGACCGGCGAGATCGATCGCGACGCCTATCGCCCCGGCGGGCCCGCGTCTGATCGCCTTGGCCCCGAACGCAAGCGCTGGACCACGGTGCTTGGCCAGGTCCAATACCCTTGCTGGTCCGACGCGACAGGCCAGGGCTTCGTGCAGCCGCTCTTGCACAAGAAGTTGACGTTTGACGGCCCTGTGCTGGTCTACCCGCTCACGCGTCTGGCCGACACACCCATTCAGGCTTACACGCCGGTGGATGTGGTGCGCAACACGCTCGGTGTCGGGCCATGCCAGCATCTGCTCGATGTCGAAGGGCAGAAGCAAGAGCACGTGGGCCGAGCCACCTGTCACGTTCGGACGCTGTTGACCGAAACATATGGCGCCGGCCTGCAAAAATCGAAACGCAGGGAGATCGAGAGCTATCTCGGCGATGCGCTCGATTTCGTCACGCACATTCGCAACCGCATCCTTGCCTATGTCGCATTCGGCAAGGAGCTGCGTCAATACATCGCCGAGCAGCGCAAAGTCCATCCTGAATTGAAGGAAAAGCTCGACGATCTGGAGGCGCTGGTGCGCGAGATCGACGAGCGCGTCGAGCCACGCATGGCAGCGATCCTGAAGCATCCGACGCTGAGACGAATCGCGGACACCGTAGCCGCTCGCAAGGAGGATCCGACCCCCCCTGCCCTCGCCGACCAGCTCAACCGCAACTTCATTACGGCTGGTCTGGTCGGATACACGGGCGACGACTGGCGCGAACGCATCAAGCTCGAGTACACCGATCCGATGACCACGATCGGCGGTCAGCAAGACGAAATGGTCGGCGAGTGCCGCTGGGTGGTTAAGGCTCTAAGGCAACGTGCGGGCATTCTGATGGCGACCGACCCGCGCTTAGCGCCGATCGCGGCCGAAATCCGCGCTCGCACCCAAAAAATGCTCCGTGGCGGCGCGGCCTACGAGGGGGCACGGCACTAAGAGGCTATCCGGCAAACTACGTGGGGCACGTTGTTAACATGCCAGAACCCGGAACATGGCACGTTGAAAACGTGCCCCACGGGCCTTCCCGGATAGACTCTAGGTAATGATCCACGATGAGACACGAAGGACACGAAGAAAAAAAACTCCATCCAACATTTCACTTCGTGTCCTTCGTGGGTCCTTCATCCTACCTCGAAGATGCACTCGATTTCGACGGGGATATCGTTGGGCAGCGAGCCCATGCCGACGGCGCTGCGGGCGCCGACGCCGGCGTCGTCGCCGAAGACTTGGGCCATGAATTCCGAGAAGCCGTTGATAACCTGAGGATGGTCGCGAAAGTCGGGCACGCCATTGACCATTCCGAGAGTTTTGATCAGACGTTTCACCTTGTCCAATGAGCCGAGGGTCGCCTTGACGGTGGCGAGGATGTTGATGCCGACGAGCTTGGCGCACTCTTTCCCTTGTTCGAGCGTCAAGCTGCCGCCGAGTTTGCCGGCTTGCAGTTTCGGATCGCCGATTTTCGCCGGGCCATGGCCAGAGACGTAGAGCACGTTTCCGATCAAGACGGCCGGCTTGTATTTGGCGACCGGCTTGGGCGCCGTGGGCAGTGTGATGCCAAGTTCTTGCAAACGAGTTTCGGCGGAAGCCATTGCGATCTCTCCTGTCAAGGTGCGTGATTTTGAGAGGATAATCTAGCGATTTGCGACGCTTGCGGCGTAGCAGAAAAAAAGATCGAGACCACCGGCACTCAGGAGGGGGGTACTTCCTGCTCCAGGCATGATCTCGATCAAGGCTCACCACAAACGAAAGCCCACCATGAGCCAACGGGAGTCCCGGTGGCACATTTGCAAAACCGCCGGCGGCTATCGGATTCTTCGAATCACGGGAAACAATCGCGAGACTGGAATCTCACCGACGTTCTTCGAACCTTGTGATATGAGCAAAGGTTCTAGGAGAGTATTATAAGCAATCGCTTCGCCACGTCATCATCAGTTTTGCCAAAAATCACACCTGCCCGGAGCTCGAGCGACGAGCCGGCGTTGCCCGTCGTTTGCGCTCCGGGGTGGTGTGGGCTATTTCAGCACATCGGCGAACGCGGTAAGCGCGGCAAACCGTCGGCCATACGTGTTCGCTAGCTCCAGACAGCACGTCGTTAGGTTCTCAAGACCCAGCTGCCGCCCGTAGCCGATCGGTCCGCCTCGGTGCATCGCCCAGCCGGTCAAGCACATCGCGCAATCCACATCGTCCGGGTCATTCGCGACCCCCTCGATCAGGCACTGCACTGCTTCGAGGATCATGAGCGTTACCAGTCGGCTCTGAATCCACTTGTGCAAGTCAGCGTCTGCGAGCGCCGGAACCGGATGCGCGCTTTCGCCCTGGCTTTGGGTCTTCCACAACGCAACAGCCGACGCGTGGGGCTTCTGTCCCCAGAAGCCCAGTTCGTAGAATCCAGTCTCCGTCATGACGCCGAGCCAATCTTTTTCTGCCATTAGCGAGAAGCCGGTCTCGAGCTGAATGCGACCGTCGAAGGTAGGCTGAATAGCGCGTACCAGCGCAGCGACCTGATCGATGCCGAGACGATCCATCCATTCCAACGGGCCCGTTGTCATGCCGAATCGCCGCATCGCTAGATCGATCTGATCGATGCCGATGCCCTCCTTGACGAGCAGCCCCGCTTCGTTCAGGGCGGGCAGCCAAATGCGCATGACGAGCCCGCCGATGCGATCGGGAACTTGCACGCAGTATTTGCCCAGCCCGAGAAGCCATTCACGCACGCGCTGCACTTGAGGTTGAGCAACGGTGGGCGATGCGATGATTTCCGCCAGCGACCCGCGCATCCCCGGTTCGGTCAGGTTGACGCCAAGCAACCGATTCGGATGCTGAAGCCCATTCTGCACGTCCTGGAGGCGATGCAATAGCGAGATCGGCACGATCGTGGCGCTGGCGGGAATGTGCCGTTCCATCTCTTGATAAAACTGTTGCTTTTCCGCCAACGTGCCGCTCGTCGTATCCAGAATCAAAGAGAGTCTTTCGAAATGAGTCCAGGTGTAGGTGCCGCGGAATGAGCCGAGGAGTTGGGCGAGCTGGACCTTGTCGATGGTGCCGCGGTGGACCTCGACATCGAGAAGTTGGCCAATCTGCAACATGCTGACGGCCAAGGCCTCGCGGTCAGCGGCGCGCAGCACGACCTGGTAGCCCTGGGCGATGCAGTGCATGTACAGAGCGAGCGCGACCACGCCACCGCCGACGACACCGACCCATCGTACCTGCGCTTTGTCGGCCGATCCAATCGACGGGGCTCGCAAACGATCGCGATGCACCAAGAGCCGAAGCATGTGATGCAGCGCCGGATGCCGTACAACCTGTTCGATGGCCTGGCGTTCGAACGGCAGCCCGGTGCTGACGCTATCAAGCTGATAGACCTGGCGCAACGCTTCCAGCATGGCAGCAGGCGCCGGCAGATCCTCGGGGAGATTGTTGTTCACGATGCGATCGGCGCCGCGGAAGAGGAACCATCGGCCCAGGCGGTTGGACTCCAGCCACCATTGCCGCCAGGTAGCGTTGGGGAACTGCGTCCAATCATGCTTCTTGGGCGACTGAAGGAATGCCGGCGGTAAATCGCCTGACTTGTCGGCGAGTTCGTCGCCTAGCCCGCACATCCACGCTTCACGGGCGCCGAGCTTTGTGCCCAGGAGCATGAGTGGGACCGAGTTCTCCAGGCCGACAAGGCGAGGCAAGCGTTGACTGCCTCCGAAACATGGAATCATGCCCCAGTTCAACTCCGAGAAGCCGAGCGAGGTCGCATCGTCGTCCACCAAGACACGATAGTCGCACGCCAGGGCTAACTCGAACCCTGCATCGACGCAGCTGCCGGCGATCAAACACGCGCTGGGGATGGGCATTTCGGCAAGCTTGCAACACAGCTTCTGCCCGCGCTCGCTCCAGGCCAGGAAGTCACTCTCGCTCCAGCGAACCAACATCGGCGGCGTCGGCCCGTGACAAAAGCTTCCCGATTTACCGCTGCGAATCACGAGGAGCTTAAAGGACTTGGCATTGACGATAGCGTCCACAGCGCAATCGATCTCGTCGAGCATCTCGTTGTCGAGATAATTGGTCGGGCTTTGCTGGCGATCCATGATGAGCACGCCCACGCCGTCGCCGAGCTGCTGAACCCAAACGTGCTTGGACTGGAAGAACGCCATGGGGAGAGTATAGGGAATGGTGAGTAGTGAGGGGTGAGGGGTGAGTGATCATCACGTAATGCTGGTTCGTGGTGAATGTAACAGGCCAACACAACGTGTTGCATTCGCTCTGGGTTGTCGTCGAGAGACTATTCACCGCTCACCATTTCATACAATGTGGAGAAAAACCGAGGAGACTCCATGGCGAATCCGCTGTTGCAAAGTGAAGTGTCGGGTATCCCTTGTCGCCGAGGCAAGGTGCGCGACGTGTACGATCTCGGCGATCGTCTCGTTATCGTCGCCACCGACCGCATCAGCGCCTTCGACTGGGTGCTGCCGACCGGCATTCCCGACAAGGGGCGCATCCTGTCGCAACTAACGCTGTTTTGGCTTGATTTTCTCAAGGTTCCCAATCACTTGATCAGCACCGATGTCTCAGCGATGGGCCCGGCGTTCGCGGCTCAAGCCGGCGTACTTCAGGGCCGATCGATGCTGGTGCGCAAAGCCAAGGTCGTGCCGTTCGAGTGTGTCGTGCGTGGCTACCTGGCCGGCTCAGGCTGGAAAGAGTACCGCAAGCAGAGCACCGTGTGCGGCATTCCGTTGCCGAGCGGATTGGTCGAGTGCCAGAAGCTGCCGACTGCGATCTTCACACCGTCGACGAAGGCGGAAACGGGGCACGACGAGAACATCTCCTACGCCGCCATGGCTGCCTCGACGGGCGACAAGTTGGCGAAGGAACTGAGCGACCGCAGCTTGGACGTTTATCGCCGGGCGTCGGATTATGCCGAGTCGCGCGGCATCATTCTCGCCGACACGAAGTTCGAATGGGGCCAAATGCCGGACGGCTCGCTGATCCTGATCGACGAAGTGCTGACCCCCGACAGTTCGCGTTTTTGGCCGAAGGATTCGTATCAACCGGGCAAGAACCCGCCGTCGTATGACAAGCAGTTTGTCCGCGATTGGCTCGAAACCACAAGCTGGGACAAGAACAGCCCGCCGCCGAAACTGCCCGGCGACGTTGTCGACAAGACGCGGGCCAAATATGTTGAGGCGTTTGAGAAGTTGACCGGTCGACGGTTTGTGTAATCCATTGGAATCCCAAGGATGAGCGCAGCGAATCCCTGGGACGAAGCATTGGCTAATCCAGGGGTTCGCTGCGCTCACCCCTGGGCTTCCCAAAAACTAACTCCCAAGGTTCCCATGAAAACCGGCATGAATCTATTGCTCTGGACGACGCACGTCACCGAAAAGCTCTTTCCGCTCTTCGCGAAGTTGAAAGCGACGGGATTCGACGGCGTCGAAATACCGCTATTCGACGGCGACGCGAAGCACTACGCCAAGATTGCAGCCGAGCTGCGCAACCAGGGCCTTCGCTGCACGACGGTCACGGTGGTCGGCCCGGACTCCAATCCAATCAGCCCGGACGCGAAGGTTCGCAAGGCCGCCGTCGATCGCCACAAATGGGCCATCGAGATGACGGCAACGCTGGGCGGCGAGAACCTGTGCGGGCCTTATCATTCACCGCTCGCCGTCTTCAGCGGGAAGCCGCCAACGGACAGCGAACGAAAACGCTGCGCCGCCGTTTGCCGCAAGTCGGCGGAGTTCGCCAAGAAGCACAACGTCATGATGTGCATCGAGTACCTTAATCGTTTCGAATGCTACTTTCTGACGACGGCGGCGCAGGCGAAAGATCTTGTGAAAGCCGTCGATCATCCGAACTTTCGGACCATGTACGACACCTTCCACGCCAATATCGAGGAGAAGAACGCCGCGGCGACGATCAAGGCACTGTTTCCGTGCTTCGGCCACGTGCATATCAGCGAAAGCGATCGCGGCACGCCGGGCACGGGGATGGTCCACTGGGACGAGACCTTCAAGGCTCTGCGCGAGGTGAAGTACGACGGCTGGCTGGTGATCGAATCGTTCGGCCGTGCCCTGCCCGACCTGGCGGCCGCAACGAAGGTGTGGCGCGATCTGTTCCGATCGCCGGAGGAAGTGTACACGAAGGGCATGGCGTTCATGAAGTCGAAGTGGTCGCAGTTTGCGTGAGGCACAATCCGGAAGCCGCAGGTACTCCGAACCCCGGGGTTCGGAGTACCTCACTCCGGGGCTTCCCGGCAGCCTGCCTCACTCTTCACGGCAACGTCTGTGCCTCCACCGACAGGACCCCCGGCAGGTGCGCCGCGATCGGCGTCCACGAATCGCCGCTGTCGGCCGACGCGTAAACCTGGCCGCCGGTGGTGCCGAAATAGGCACCGCACGGATTGAGCTTGTCCACGCTCGTGGCGTCGCGCAGCACGTTGACGTAGCAATTCTCCTGCGGCAATCCCTTGGTCAACGCTTCCCACTCGTTGCCCCCCTTGCGGCTTCGATACACACGCAGTTTGCCTTCGGTTACATAGTGCTCCGAATCGCTCTTGATCGGCACAACATAAACGGTGTCGGGCTCATGAGCGTGGACCTCGATGGGGAAGCCGAAGTCGGTTGGCAGGTTGCCGCTCACTTCGTACCAGGTATCGCCGGCGTTGTCGGAACGCATGACATCCCAGTGAAGCTGCATGAAGAGCACATTCGGCCGCGCTGGGTGAAGCGCGATGCGATGGACGCAGAAGCCGACCTCAGCATTCGGATCGGGGATGTACTGCGACTTCAATCCCTTGGTGATGGGTCCAGGTTTTGCCCGCGTCGTCGGTGCGGAAGGCACCGCCGGCGGAGATGGCGACGTAGATGCGATTAGGATTGGAAGGATCGAGGATGATGGTGTGGACGCCGAGGCCGCCGGCGCCGGGGGCCCACTTCGAGCCTTGCGCGTCGCGCAGGCCGGCGAGTTCCGTCCACGTTTGCCCGCCATCCGTCGATTTGAACAGAGCGGCATCTTCGACGCCGGCATAGACGGTATGCGGATCGGTGAGCGACGGCTCCAGATGCCAGACGCGTTTGAACTCCCAGGGATGAGGCGTGCCGTCGTACCAGAGATGCGTGCCGGGCGTGCCTTCATACGCGAACTTGTTGCCTACCGTTTCCCATGTCGCGCCGCCGTCGTTCGAGCGTTGCATGACCTGGCCGAACCACCCGCTGGTTTGCGAGGCATAGATGCGATTCGAATTGGCGGGCGATCCTTTCATGTGATAGATGTTCCCAACCACCGAAGAGCGGCCCGGCGATTTCCCACTTCTGACGCTTTGCGTCCGACGTGAGGATGAACGCTCCCTTGCGCGTGCCGACGAGAACACGAATGGTGCTCATTTTTTGCTCCGATTTGGTTTCGATGAGATGACAAATCATTACTAGCCCGCAGCGCCAGCAAGGGCAAGACTAGCCTGCCGCGCCTGCAAGCGTCGATCTTCCCCTTGCTGGCGCTGCGCGCCCGTGAGTTCCGCGTACCCGGAACGATGACTTTGCCGGCGGAATGCATAGGAAAGACGTGGTGATACGATGTGCCCTACTCCATTATTCAGGTGAACAATGAAGCTCCGCAAGATCCATGTTCGCAAACAGCAACTGAAGCAAAAACAACAAGCGGCCCGAAAAGCCAAGATGGCCATCGCCCGTCCCAAGAAGGCGTGAAATGCGATCTGGCTTTCGTTTAGCGTTTAGATGGCGAGATGCAAACGCTAAACGATCGACTGAATTTCGAATTACTGTGTGCCGCCAAGCTCTTCCCGCAACCGGCGAATCAAGACCGCCGTGCGTTCCCCATTCAGGTGCAGCGGGTTGATGACGAACGTTCCCTGGGCGAGCTTCAAGTGCCCGACTTGAACGGAGGGCTTGCCTCGGCGCAGCGCTCGACAGATATCGAATGCCGACCGTTTGACAACTGAGGAATTGAGCGTCACTTCCAGCAGCGGGTAAGATTGTCCATCGCTGGGAATTTCTCGAACGGCCACCGGACATGGCTGGATCGACTGCAGGGCTTTGGCGATGTCGTTGCAGTGACGCGACATTTCTGTCAGATCGCGGTCATACTCTCCGCTCGCAAAAAGGCGCAGGGCGGTCAACAAGGCGGCGATTTGCTCCTTGGCGACTTTCAGGGGCCGCCCGATGCCGTGGCGCGGGATGCCGACGAGCGTCTTCCTGTCGATCAGGTTCTCCGGCGGTTCCCAGAGGTCGAAGTGATCATCCATGTCGAGCATTTGCAAAAGGGCCGAGGCGATCAGCACGCGGCGCCCGCAGAGGATGCCGGTTGATTGCGGGCCGCGAATGGCCTTGCCGCCCGAGAAGACGACGAGGTCGGCCCCGGTAGCCAGGATGTCCTTGAGATTCGAGCGTGGCGGCAACTCGCCGGCGGCGTCCACCAGCACCGGCAGCCGATGCGCGTGGGCTACTTTCACCAATTCGGCCAACGGCGGAGCGGCGTGTGCGTCGTACACATACATCACGCCCGCCGTCATCGGCCCGAATGCCGCCTCGTACTCCCATGCTTCGACGCGACGCACGCCGGCGCCGGCCACAATCTCTTGAAAGCCGACCTCAACGAAGCGCGCTCCGGCTGCTCGCAGGGCGTGATCGTAACCATTGCGATGCTCCCGGGCGGCGACGAATTCGTGCGGAAAATCCTCGGTGTGCGGAAGAGCCTCCATTCGGCCGAGATTGAAGCCGGCCAGGATTGCCGCCGTGCCCAGCATCAACCCGGCGGCCGCCCCGCATGTCACGATGCCCGCTTCCGCGCCCGTTGCCTCGGCAATCACGCGCGACGCCGCCCCTTGCAGTACGTCAAGCGGAACCGACTCGCCTGCCGCGGCACAAAACGCGTCGAGCACCGCCTTCGGCATCGGCGCGCCGCCCAAACGCGTCACCGACCCTGACACATTGATGATCGGCTCGACGCCCCATTGTTCGAAAATGCTCATGGCTTCACCGTGCTTCCGCTTGTCCGCGCTCGTCAAAGGCGAGCGGCTAACCATTGAGCTATCTTACAATCGCGCCGATTTTCCGGAAATTGATACCCCCTGGGCCTGCCGAATGATACGATCTCGCCATGACGATCGATCCGACCCCGACCCGCGCGCGCCTCATCGTGCTCGGTTTCCTCGCGACCATGGCGTTCGTGCTCTATCTCGATCGCGTTTGCATCGCGCAAGCGCTCAAGCCGATGAAGGATGAGTTCGGGCTCACCAATACGGAAGCAAGCTATGTGCTCATGGCCTTCACGCTTGCATATGGCCTTTTCGAGATACCGACGGGCCGCTGGGGCGATCAATATGGATCGCGACGAGTGCTGACGCGCATCGTCCTTTGGTGGTCCGCCTTCACGGTGCTCACAGGCTGCGTTTGGAAGTTCTCATTTGACTTCGAATTCTTGTCGATCGCCTTCACGGTCGGCACGCTGGCGCTATTGGTCACGATTCGCTTCCTCTTCGGCGCCGGCGAGGCGGGCGCCGTGCCGAACGCGGCGCGGATCATCAAGCTATGGTTTCCGCTCTCGGAACGCGGGCGGACTCAGGGCTGGTTTCAGGCGTCGATGCACATCGGCGGGGCAGTCGCGCCGATTATCGCGGGCTGGATCATCGACTCGCAATTCGGCTGGCGCGGCGCGTTCATTCTGTTCGGGATGGTCGGCGTCATTTGGGCTGCCGTTTTTTATTGGTGGTTCCGCGACTCCCCCGCGGAGCACCCCGCCGTCAATTCGGCCGAGGCGCAACTGATAGGAACGCCGGATGCTACGACGGATCCGCACGGCGCCATTCCCTGGGGCGAAGTGCGCCGTCATCCCAATATCTGGCTGTTGAGCGTGATCATCACATTCACGGCGTTTAATTCCTATTTCTTCTTTTCGTGGTATCCAACGTACCTCCAAGAAGCACGAACCTGGTATGGCGCCCGCCTCGACAACGACGTCGCCAAATGGCTTGCCGCTCTAGCACTCACCGGAGCGACCATCGGCTCGCTCATCGGTGGTTGGCTGGCAGACGTCATCACCCGACACGCGGCGGATCGCTACGCGGTACGGCGCTGGCTGTGCCTGTTCTGTTTCGTGAACGCCGCGGGGTTTCTTGGTTCGAGTATCTTCTTCGACAACACGATGACTTCGGCTGTCTTCTGCTCGCTGGCGTGCTTGTTCATGTTCACGCCGTTGCCGACCTGGTGGGTCGCCACGTTCGATGTCGCCGGCAAGCACCCGGGAGCGCTGTTCGGATTGCTCAACAGCGCTGGAGTCGTTGGGGCCCTGGCGTCGCAGTATTTTTTCGGGGCCTTCGCCGATTGGCGGAAGGAAGCGGGTTATGTCGGTCGCGATCAGTGGGACCCGGCGTTCTACGTGCCGGCAGCCTTGCTGGTTGCCGCCGCCGTGCTCTGGCAGTTCGTGTACGATCGGCCGGCAATCGGCGCGACCAATGACGGCGCCGGTTGATTGGCCGCTCACGGCGACCGCAGCTAGTCGCCGGAAAGATAGCGCAGGAACCACTCTTTCGCCAACCGCGCGACTTCCTCCAGCGTTCCAGGTTCCTCAAAAAGATGCGTCGCGCCGGGCACGATCGTGAGCTGCGTGGGACATTGCAGCTTCCGCAGCGCTTGTTCGTTGAGTTCGATGACAACGTCATCGTTGCCGCCGACGATCAATAGGGTCGGCGCTTGCACCGAGAGCAAGAAATCACGAGCCAGATCGGGACGTCCGCCGCGCGAGACCACGGCCTTGACACGTTGGGGATCGCGAGCCGCCGCCACCAGTGCTGCGCCGGCGCCGGTGCTGGCGCCGAAATATCCCAAAGGTAAGTGCATGGTCGCGTCTTGGCCGCTCAGCCACTCCGCAGCACTCTGTAGCCGCTGCGCCAGGAGCGAAATATCGAAAACGCGCTGGCGGTCTTCGGCTTCCTCTTCGTCGAGGAGGTCCATGAGCAAGGTAGCCAGCCCGGCTTCTTGGAGCACTCGAGCGACGAACTGATTGCGCGGGCTGAATCGGCCGCTGCCGCTGCCGTGAGCAAATGCGACGACACCGCAGGCGCCCCGGGGCGCCACGAGGTTTCCAAACAAGCGGTGTGAACCGCATGCAATCTGTACTTCCCTTTCGCTGGCCATGCTTCGCATCCGAGACAAAACGCGCCGCCGCGAGTCGTCGCCCTCACGATTGTCAAGTTCATCGTATCCCGCCCCGCACGGTTTCTCCGCGAAATGTGTAAAATGTACTTGTCGCTCTTGCGATCTTCCACCACAAGCGCCGCCATGAAGCCGCAACTCGCCAACCCGACGCTGGCAGACCGACTCGATCGCCACACGACCGTCGGCACGCTCTGTCACGCCAACGGCGACCGCATACGCTGCGTCGCGTGCGGACATCGGTGCTTGATCGGCCAGGGCAAACGCGGCATCTGCAAAGTCCGCTTCAACGATGGCGGCGTGCTGAAAGTCCCGTTCGGTTATGTCGCGGGTTTGCAATGCGATCCGGTCGAGAAGAAGCCGTTCTTTCACGTGTATCCCGGCAGCGACGCGCTAACGTTTGGCATGATGGGATGCGATCTGCATTGCTCCTACTGCCAGAACTGGGTCACGTCGCAAGCGCTGCGCGATGAGTCCGCCGAGGCGCCGGTGCGACCGGTGACGCCGGACCAACTCGTGGAGGCCGCGTTGCGAGAAGGCGCTCGACTGGTCGTCTCGAGCTACAACGAGCCGCTCATCACCGCCGAGTGGGCTGTCGCCGTATTCGAACGAGCGCGAGCAGCCGGGCTCGACTGCGCCTTCGTGTCCAACGGCAACGCCACGCCGGAGGTGCTCGATTTTCTTCGCCCGTGGATTTGTGCCTACAAAGTCGATCTCAAAAGTTTCGATGATCGACATTACCGCAGCCTCGGCGGCACGTTGCGAAATGTTCTCGACACGATCGCCATGATCCACGAGCGCGGCATCTGGCTTGAGATTGTCACGCTTGTGATCCCCGGCTTCAACGATAGCGACGACGAGTTGTCCCAGATGGCGAGGTTCCTTTCCGGCATCAGCCGCGACATCCCGTGGCACGTAACGGCGTTTCACAAAGATTATCGCATGACCGAACCGGAAGCGACCGGACCGGAGCGCCTGTTGCGAGCGGCCCAGTTCGGCGCCGACGCGGGCTTGCGCTACACCTATGCCGGGAACTTGCCCGGTCGGGTTGGACCATGCGAGAACACACGCTGTCCCGGTTGCGGCGACACGCTCATCGAACGCCAAGGGTACATGATTCGTTCCTATTGGGTTACGCCGGACGGACGCTGCCCCCGCTGTGACGAGGCGATTGCGGGGATTTGGCCTGACGATTCGAAGTCCGTTCGCACAGGCAAGGACGTGGCGGCGCACGCCCGGCGCTTGCCTCGCCCGCTCCGTCTCCCTGCCTTGGAAGAAAGGCCCAGGCCATCGATGACGATCGCAATGACCATCGAGCAGAAGGAACATCTCTTCGCGCAAGTTGCCGACCTGGTGCACGGACTCGCGCAGGGACAGAACGCCGATTTTGCCGATCGATCGTTGGGCGGTATCGGACAGCAGCCCGTCGCGGGAGTATTCGTCAGCCTCAAGCGCGGCAAGCATCTGCGTGCCTGTTGCGGCATGCTCGGCCCGCCGATCCCGCTCGAACTCGCGTTGCGCGAGGCGGCTGCGCGCACGGTCTGGGAGGACGCTCGTTTTCCACCCGTCTCTCCCAGCGAGGTGCACCATCTGAACATTGAAGTTTGGCTCCTACATTCGCCGCAGCAGGTCGGCGCTCGCGGAACCGACCGCACGTCGGCTGTCGTCCTCGGCAAACACGGCATTCGCGTGGTGCGCGGCCAACAGCACGGACTGTTTCTTCCGAGCGTCGCTCCTGAGCACGAGTGGGATGTCGAGCAATTTCTCGATCAGGCCTGCCTCAAGGCGGGCTTGTATCCCACCGCTTGGCGCGACGACGAAACGCAGTTGTTTACCTTCGAAGGCGAGGTGATGCGCGGAGGCCTGGCACGCGACGGTCGGCCCAGCGCGAGCCGAATCCCGGCGGTTGCCGACGCCGATGTGCTCCAGGTGTACGCCGACTGGTGCCGAGACAACATCAACGCGATCCTGTCCGGCTTGACGCCCAACGTTTTTTGTTTCGGCGCGGCAGACGGCGACGTCACCGGTGTCATTCTGACGTTGACCGGCCTCGGCGATGGCCCGGTGCATCTCAGCCAGATATCGCTGCGGCCTGGCCTGCCCCTTCAGACGACTCTGTTCAATCTGACGCAGCGCGCGGCCCAAACGCTGCAGCGCCTTCAACCGAGCACCGAGGTGTTGGCCCGCGTTCGGTTGACTCTTGCCGTCTTCGACGATCCGGTGTTGCACGGCACGGCACAGGAGCCAGATCTGACCGGCTTCGATCCGGGCAAGCGGGCCGTACTGGTTCTGGAAGGCGCCAAGAGCGGGCTCGTCTATGATCCTGCGCGATCGGCGACCGAAGTGCTATCGCTAACGCTGCAGCAGGCACAAATGTCCCGGCCCGGCAACGCCGCCGTCCTCAGCCTCGGCGCGGCGGCGAAGGAGCCATTGGCACTGTCGACAGCGCCGCGACCGGTTCGTGGGCCGGCGGAGCGCATGCCGGCCGCCGCGGGGACGTTCTATCCGGCCGACGCCGGTGAACTATCGCGCTGGACGGATACGCTGTTGGCCGGCGAACGCCGAGAGGAGCCCTGGTCGGCGGCGCTCGTCCCGCATGCGGGCTGGGTTTTTTCGGGGCGCATTGCCGCTAACGCTCTTATGCGCCTGCGAATCCCGCGCACCGTCATTGTCATTGGACCGAAACACACCGCGCTGGGAGTCGATTGGGCGATTGCGCCGCATCAGACGTGGAACTTCCCCGGCGGTAGCGTTGAATCGGACTTCATGCTTGCACGCCAACTCGCAGAGGCGATTCCTGGCCTCGCCCTTGATGCCGTCGCTCATCTGCGCGAGCATGCGATCGAGGTCGAATTACCGCTGTTGGCGCGCTTGGCGCCGCAAACGCGTGTCGTCGGTATCGTAGTCGGCGCGGGAAATCTCGAGGATTGTCGGCGCTTTGCCCAGGGGCTGGCATCGTTCCTAAGCTCCCGTGACGATCGGCCGCTTCTGCTGATCTCCAGCGATATGAATCACTATGCTCCCGATGCCGAGAACCGCCGGCTGGACGCCATAGCGATGGAGGCCTTGGAACGGCTCGATCCGGCCGCCCTTTATCAGACCCTGACTCGGAAGCACATCAGCATGTGCGGCCTTCTGCCGGCGGTGATCGTCCTGGAAACCCTGCGATTGTTGGGCGGACTGACCAGATGCGATCGCATCGGTTACGCCACGTCCGCGGACGCCGGCAGCGATCCATCGCGCGTCGTCGGCTACGCGGGCATGCTGTTCGACTAGCGGCACGCCGCGCGCGACCGCCTAGCGAGCCTGGATTACGCAACTAAACGAGGACCTCATGCATCTGTTCGTCACAGGCGGCGCGGGATTCATCGGCTCGGCGTTTGTCCGCATTGTGCTCGCCGAAGCGCCAGATTGCCGCGTCACCACGTTCGACGCCCTGACCTATGCGGGCAACCTGGACAACGTGCATGATCTCGACGGCAAGCGTCATCGATTCATCCAAGGCGATATCGTCGATCGTGACGCGGTACGCGGCGCCCTCGCCGGCCGGCCTGACGCCATTCTCAACTTCGCTGCGGAATCGCACGTCGACCGAAGCATCCAGGCGTCGGACGCATTCTTGCGCACAAACGTGCTCGGCGCCCAGGTGCTGCTCGATGCAGCTCGTGCGTTCGGCGTCAAGCGATTTCTACAAGTCTCTACCGACGAGGTCATGGGCAGCTTGCCGGACGATGACTCGAGCTACTTCACCGAAGCGTCCCCCTATGCGCCGAACAATCCCTACGCCGCATCGAAGGCTGCAGCGGAGCACCTGGTTCGTGCCGCTCACCATACGTTCGGACTCGACACGGTCATCACGCGCTGCGGCAATAACTATGGCCCGCGCCAGCACCGTGAGAAGTTGATTCCCCTGTTGCTGACGAATGCGTTACATGACAGGCCCATTCCCGTCTATGGAGATGGTCGAAATATACGCGATTGGATCTATGTGGACGACCATTGCCGGGCGATCTTGGCTGTGCTGCGGCGCGGGAGAATTGGTGAAATCTACAACATCGGCGCTCGCAATGAACGCCGCAATATCGATGTCGTCACTTCGGTGCTGGCGGCTCTGGGCAAGCCGGCATCGCTGATTCAATTCGTACCGGATCGTCTGGGCCATGATCGCCGCTACGCGATCGATCCAACGAAGATCGAGCAAGAGCTAGGCTGGCGGCCGCGCGAGACGTGGGAAAGCGGACTCGCCAAGACAATCGCCTGGTATCAGGCTAAATGGCGTTAGGCGAGCCGCGGGACGCGAAGCCCCCGCCGTAGCGTGGACTTCAGGCCACGCGCCTCGCCCTGCTGCGTGGACTGAAGTCCACGCGACATTTTTAGGCGCCTGCCGACGGGTACATTATGTCCTACTTCTCGCGTTAGCGGATGCGTGCTAACCATTCACGTTTGTACTGGAATCTGCACAGGGCGAAAGGCGGCGAATCGGCTTAGCCACTTGTCTCTCTTCGAGATGATCGGATTCTTAATCGGCCAGGGGATGGCGAGATCAGGGTCGTTCCAGGCGATGCCGCCCTCCCCTTCCGGGTTGTAGAACGCATCGACGCTATAAACGACATCAGCCGGTTCGTCGCCCAGCACGAGGAAGCCATGTGCGAAACCGGCAGGAATCCAGAGCAACCGGCCGTTGGTCTCGCTCAACTCAATGGCAGAGTGCTGGCCGAAGGTTGGAGAATCGCCGCGAAGATCGACGACGACATCCCAGATTCGACCCTTGATCACACCGACAAGCTTTCCCTGAGGCGGCGTGTGTTGAATGTGCAAGCCGCGCAGAACACCGGGCCTCGACCGGGAGTGATTCTCTTGCACGAATCGCGCGGGCACGCCAAATTCCTCGAATTTCCCCGCGTGATACCGTTCGACGAAAAAGCCTCGACCATCGCGGCGTATTTCGAGTTCGATCAGGACCAGCCCAGGGATTTCGAGCGAGATCGCTTTCATTTCAAGCTCACCCATAGAGTCGACGCAAACCACACACGCCACTATTAGCAGAGTTCAGCTTTTTTCACAACAGGAACGCGACGATCGTCCCTTCGCGAGATTCTTTTCACGAATCATGATGTTCAGCTCGCGTGTGTTCCTCATGCTCGCTATGAATCTGCTGCAAGTATCGGCCGTAATCCGTGCCGGCGCACGGCGGGATGAGGCGGGCAAATCCATCCAAGTCGATGAAGCCCTTAAACAAAGCAATCTCTTCCAGGCAAGCGATCTTGAGGCCTTGGCGCTGCTCAATGGTCTGGACAAATTGCGACGACGCCAAAAGCGCATCCGGAGTGCCCGCGTCGAACCATGCGACTCCTCGGCCGAGCGGCGTGACGGTGAGTTGCCCGGCATTCAGGTAATGGCGATTCACGTCAGTAATCTCCAATTCGCCACGCGCCGAGGGTTTCAGCCGCCGGGACACCGATACCACGTGCCGATCGTAGAAGTATAACCCAGTGACCGCCCAGTTCGACCGCGGATTCGGCGGCTTTTCCTCAATGGAAACCGCGCGACCGCCCGTGTCAAATTCTACGACGCCAAACCGTTGCGGGTCGTGAACGCGATAAGCGAACACGTTTGCACCCATCTGGATGTGTGCCGACTGTGTCAGCAGGTTCACCAGATCGTGGCCAAAGAAGAGGTTGTCGCCCAGAATCAGGCAGACCGGGCTGTCGCCGATGAAATCCGCGCCGAGCAAGAACGCCTGAGCAATGCCGGCGGGCTCTGGCTGAACCTGATAGGAAAACGACATACCGAGTGCGTTGCCGTCGCCCAGGAGATTTTCGAGCATCGGCAGATCGCGCGGCGTGCTGATGAATAGAACGTCGCGAATGCCGGCAAGCATGAGAACCGAGAGCGGATAGTAGATGACCGGCTTGTCATAGATCGGCAGAAGCTGCTTGCTGACCGTTCGCGTCAACGGATAAAGCCGCGAGCCGCTGCCGCCGGCCAAGACGATTCCTTTCATCGGACGCTCCTTGGTTGCCTGGGCTGAAGCCAATGACATGCGAGGCTGAATGATTAGCGCTGCACACCGCCCCGGAAAGTCCAACCAGATCCTGCATCTGCGACCCGCAAGTGAAGTCGCTGCGCAGACACCTTTTTCCCATGAAGGATGAGAACAATCCGGCATCCGCCTTGCCCCGGGGATGTTCACTCAGCCGGCGTGTCGCGATTCGGTAGGTTCTGGCCCGAATGGGCGTTCATTTGTTGGGCGACTGTGGAGCAAACATCTTCGGAGACGACACGCGAAAACCGAGAAGGCCACAACTCCTTGAGGCTGCGGATTTTCTGTCAACTACCCCGCCTGGATTCGAACCAGGACAAAGAGAACCAAAAGCTGTTTAGGTAGCGTCACCTATGTCCAAGCACGTCTATTTCATTGGAAAAAACGCAATTCACTGTCAGGCACGTCCACCATTATCCACCCTATAGGCTACAGTTTGGCTACACAAGTGCAATGCCGCGCCGTTGGCAAATTGCGTATTATCTCTTCATGCCATCTATCGGATACCCTGGACCGCATCAAGCGGGGCCATCGCCGCAAGTCGTTTCTTGCCTTGCTACCTGGAATCTGTGGCAATCGGCTCGTTGCTGGGATAGGCTAACAGGCAAGTCGGCGGCGTGACAGCCGCTCAGGAAACTCAATCTTCTTCAAGGTGAACCATGACTCGCTTCTTCTGCGTCAGCTTGGTCGTTGCTCTGGCGAGCATCGGCCCCATTCAGGCACAAGACAAAAAAG
>VGZI01000104.1 GCA_016872605.1 Planctomycetota bacterium | reverse complement strand
CACTCAGCGCCTCGCCAGCGTGCTTGGCCGAGGATGTGACGCAATTCCGGGGCAACCTCGGCGTCTCCAAGGAGACGAACCTCCCCGTGAGGTGGTCCGCCTCCGAGGGGCTACGCTGGAAAGCGAACCTCCCCGGCAAAGGGCTTTCCAACCCGGTCATCGCCAATGGCCGAGTCTATGTGACGGCAACGGCGGCCTACGAGCAAAAACGCGAGGTCGTGCTGTGCTTCGATGTCAAGACCGGTAAGAAACTCTGGGAACGGCAGGTCTACGCCACCGGCTCGACACAAGCGCATCCCAAGACCAACATGGCCGCCCCAACGCCGATGACCGATGGCGAACGCGTCTATGCCTTGTTCGCCACGTGCGATCTCGTCTGCTATGACAAGGACGGCGATCTCGTCTGGTACCGTTCCCTCGTCGGCGACTATCCGACCGTGGGCAACAACGTCGGCATGGCGGCGTCCCCGGCAATTCATGGCGACCTCCTTATCGTCTGCCTCGACAACGTCGGTGAATCGTTCGCGGCCGCCATCGACAAGCACACCGGCAAGAACGTCTGGCGTGTCCCGCGCCCGCGCAACATCAACTGGGTCAGTCCGATCGTCATCCAAAACGGCTCGCAGTTTGATGTCCTGTTCCAGGGTGCCACCGGGATCGATGCCCATGACGTCCTGACCGGCAAGAAGAAATGGTCCGCGCCGAATCTGCGCAACGGCGCTTATGCTTCTCTGACCTCTGCTGACGGGGTCGTCTTTGCGTCTAGTGACAAGTTCTACGGCGTTCGGCCCAGCAAGGGCGACGGCGAACCGGAGATACTCTGGAACTCGCTCAAGATGCGGCCTGGATACTGTACTCCGGTGGCGAGCAACGGACTCGTGCACGTGGTGGCCGGCGGCGGAATCGTGCATTGCGGCGACGCCAAGACCGGCGAATTGCTCTGGACGCACCGTCTCGACGCCGCGGGGTCTTACTCCGCGTCGCCTCTCTTGGCCGACGGCAAGCTCTATGTCGTCAACGAAGCTGGCATTACGAGCGTGTTGCAAGTCAATCGCAAGGAAGCCAAGCTGCTGGCCGCCAACAAGATCGGCGACACGATCTTGGCGTCGCCGGTCGCGTCCGACGGGGCGATCTTCCTGCGGTCCGATTCGGCGTTTTACTGCATCGGCGGCACGAAGTAGGGAAAGAGCCGAGCACGGAGTAAGTGGCGACGCGAATGCCGCTTAGACTCTATCCGGAAAGGTCTGTGGGGCGCGATTTCAACGTGCCACGTCCCGTGTTTTTCCGGCTTATGGCACGTTAGAAACCTACTCCACGTGGCTTGCCGGATAGACACTTACATCGTGCGCGGCTCGTCGGATATTACATCGATCAATTGTCGCACCGTCATGTGTTCGAGGCTATTCACGACAAGATCAGCCCCCGCGCCACGCAACTTCTCGGCCGAATGATGCCCGACGAAGGTGATGCCGACCGCTTTCATGCCGCCCGTTTTCGCCGCTTGCACGCCGACGGGCGCATCCTCGAGAACGATGCAGCGATTCGGGTCGATATCCAAGGCCTCGGCGCCGCGCAGAAACACTTCGGGATCGGGTTTGCCGCGGCGAGTGTCCTCAAGTGCGACGACGGCAGCGAAGTGAGCGCCCGTGTTTGTCATCGTCAAAATCAACTCGATATTGCGGCGCGGCGCGCTGGAGCCGATCGCCTGCTTGCCGCCGGCCGCCGCGATGGCGTGCAGCAAAGCGACCACGCCCGGCAACAAAGAAACCCCCTTTTCAGCCTCGGCGCGATAGAGATTCTCCTTGTAGTCGCCAAGGTCGGCGATTTCCGCTTCGCTGTAATGCGTGCCGAACAGCTTGGGGATGATCTCCGGATTGCGCCAACCAAAGGTGCCGGCGAAGTCGGCGCGCGTGAACGGTTTGCCGAGTTCGTTCGCCAGTTTCAGCCAGGCTTGAAAATGCAATTCGGCGGTATCGACGAGCGTGCCATCCACATCCCAAAGGACGGCCCAGGGATCGGCCTGATTCATGCGTCGAGTAATCCTTCCTGTTGCAAGACGGCGCAGAGACGCTGTTCATTTTCTTCGATCTCGCCCGACGTGTCCAGCAATCGTGTCAACCGAATCACGTCGGCGCTGATCGGCTGCCAGGTGCGCGCCAGTTCTTGATAGATGCGCCAGTCGGCGTCGGACGCGTCGCCCGTGCGGGCCTGAAGCCGGGCGCGGGTCGCTTCGTCGCCGGCCTGGCAGTGAATGAATAGGAATGGCACGCCCCAGCGCAGCGCTGAATCGAGAAACACTTGGCGACGGGCGTCGTCGCGGAAGTTCGCGTCAATGCAAACGCGCTGCCCTTGCCACAGCATGGCTTCGGCGCGCCGCAGGAGTTCCACATAGGTTCGTTCGGTCCAGGCGTCGGTGTAGATGCCGGCGCCAAACGCCGTGGGGCCACCCGTGTCGCCGGCGAGCTCCTTGCGCACGACATCGCTGCGGAGGACATTGAACCTGGCCGACGTCGCCAGGAATCGCGCCAGCGTCGATTTGCCGCTGCCGGGCAATCCCGCCATGAGAACGAGCGCCGGCCGGCTTCCCGGAGTTTCGAGTTCGCCCAGTGCGAGAAGCCAATGGGCGCGAGCCCGCTGCTCGGCCTGCCAGCGTGCCTCGGCGCCGATCTCGCGCTCGGCCAACTCCATCCCTTCGACCTTCGCCCGCACGATCGCACGGTAGGCGACATAGAACGGCAATAGCGCCCGGCCCTGCGCGTCCACGCTTGCCGCGAAGTAGGCATCGGCAAAGACCGCTGCCAAATCGCGTCGGCCGTGAAACTCCAAATCCATCGCCAAGAACGCCATGTCCGCCACTGGGTCCGCGTAGCGAAAGCGGTCGGAGAACTCGATGCAATCGATCATCACTAGATCGTCCGGCAACGTCGCCTCGGGAAACAGATAGACGTGATCGAGGTGCAAGTCGCCGTGCGTATCCCTCGGGACACCGGCGCTGGCCCGGCATTCGATGAGATCGTGATGCTTCGCCAGGTGCGTCTCGGTTAATTCACGTGCCCGATCGAATACGGCCCGGCTCACCGTGGCGCCGACGTGCAATTCGCATTGCCGAAAGTTCTCGCGCGCGTTCTCGGCAACTACGTCGAATCGGCCAAAGGAGGCGATGCGTTCATTGGCGAGCGCATGGCGATGGAAGTCGGCAATGCGCTGCGCCAGGTCTGCCAAATGGGATGGTGTGACCTCGCCGCGAAGCAGGCGCTGCTCGAGCGTGGCATCCGCCGGCAGGCGCTGCATCTGGACGGCCCATTCGACGATGGGACCATCGCCGCCGAACCGCAAGTCCTCCCCTCTCCCCGCCGGGGGAGAGGGGCTGGGGGTGAGGGGGGTCGTCGTCACCGGCACGACACCCAAATACACCCGCGGCGCCAATCGGCGATTGAGGCGCACCTCCTCATCGCAGAAGTGCTTTCGCTTTTCGAGCGTGCTGAAATCGACGAAGCCGAGATTCACCGACTTCTTGATTTTGTATGCGAATTGCCCTGCCAAGAAGACGACGCTGATGTGAGTTTGATGCACTTCGACTGCACCGACCGGATGCGCATACGCTTCGGGCCGGGACAACGCTTCAATCAAGCGGGCCACATCGACGCCGGCCAATCGTCAGTCTCCCTTGATCGCAAGTTGTCCCTGCCGAGCCAAATCCGCCGCTTCGCCAAGGATGCGGGCGCTTTCCTGGGCGGCGTGGAAGCCCATCGAGTTCTCCGCCATGATGAAATCGAGCCGCCACTGTGCCTTGCGATGAAAATCTTGCGCCTTTCGCAACACCGGCTCAGCGACGTTGCGAGTTCTGGCCGTTTGCAGATCGTCGATCAGGGCCTTCACTGCCTTCTCGGCATTCTTCATCATACCACTGGTGCGATCCTGAATGACTTTGACCCGCCCGCGAATCTCCGCCTCCTCATAGCGATGGCAGGTCTGACAAGCCCGCGCGACATTGAGCTTCGGGCTGCGCACATGGTGATCGCTAATCTTGATCGCGCCTTCGCGTTTGTACGGCATGTGACAATCGGCGCACGATACGCCGCTGCGGGCGTGGATGCCCTGGCTCCACAACTCGAACTCCGGATGCTGGGCCTTCAGCATCGGCGCTCCGGTTTCCTTGTGCGTCCAGTCGACGAACTCCTTGCCGTCTTTGAATTTCTTCTGGTTGTAGTAGCTTTCGATCTGCTCGATCTTCAGGCCATTCGCCCACGGATAGATCAGCAGATTGGTATCCGGCTGAAAATAATACTCGACGTGGCATTGTGCGCATACCAGCGTGCGCAGTTCTTGCCGGCTCGCTTCCTGATTCGGATCGTACGGCGACTTCTTGCTGCCCATGCGCCAGCGTTCGACGCTGGGCAGATGCGGCACCGGATCGTCGCTTTTGGCCAGCCCTTGAATGCCCAGGATGAACGCGGGCCGCGTGATGCGAAGCTGGGCGTTTTGCGGCTCATGGCAATCGATGCACGTGACTGGGTGCGTCACCAGCTTGTGGGCGACGTTCCAGTCCATGCCGCACACCTGCTTGAAGCCCTCGTGAATCTGCTCCCACGACCCACCGCCGCCTTCCTTGCGATAGACTCCCATCACCGACGAATGGCAATGCAGACACGCCCCAGGCTGCTTCTTCTGCTTGACGCGCTCGGTGTTCTCCTGATCGATCAGCATGTAGGCATGGCCACGTTTCTCGCGATAGTCGATGCTGAAGGCGTAGCCAGCGAAGATGTGCTTGAGCGTCGGATCTTCCTTTAGCTTGTCGATGACTTCGCTGCCGGCGTACTTGGCGCGAACCATGTCGGCGGTGCGGATGTAGCTGTCGTACTGACGCGGGAAGTTGCGTTTCCAGAGGGCAGGATCGATGGAATCTTCGGTGAGGTTCTCGAGGCGAACGAAGTGCTGCATGGCCTCATGCTGGCGGTCCATGATGTTGGTGAGTAGATAGGTGATGCCCGCTGCCGCCGCCGCGGTGATGAGGATGACGCCCAGATAAATCAGACGTGCCGGCCAGGGCGAAGTGGGTTGTGCTTCCTCTGCCATCGAGCAATGCTCCTTGAAGTGGACCTGTCGAAAGCCGGTTTCGTTTAGCGCTCGCTTGGCGCCGAGCAAGCGCTAAATGAAATCCCGGATATTTCACGTTATCGTAATCCCCTTGTACTGAATGTCATTCCGCCCGGCCTTCGGGTAGGGCCTGGGCTCCGGTTGCGCGATGTCGTTCTGATCGACGGTGCGGACGCGGAACTCGTAGGTGCCGGCGGCGAGGTTGTTGAGCGTGACGGACCAGAGGGCCCAGCTGTAGCGCATCGGCCATTCGCGTGGCCGGCCGGTCTTCGGATCGAAGCCCCAAACATCGCGCGGCATGACGCCATCGGGCAGAGCGCCGCCCCATTCTTTCGGCGGCGGCTGGATGGCGCACGGCCTCCACATCGCGGTGCGCCAGGCGGGATCGTCGTCGTCGATTCGGCCATGGGCGCCGGCATCAGGGCGTATCCAGTACTCGACGCGCCGCAGGCCCGGCAAGCCGACCATGGCGGTCCCGGTCATGGTGACCGGTTGGCCGGCGCGGGCGTTTACGTCGTTGCCGTCGATGTAGGCAGCCGTCTTGAGAAACGATTCTGGATCGTTGTTTTGCAGAGCATAGGTGTCCATTGCCCGGTATTCGTTGGTGAGCACAATGCGCTGCAGCCATTTGATCGACTTGAAGCCGTAGGCCCAGGGGATGACCATGCGAACGGGGCCGCCGCGTTCGAGCGGGATCGGCTGGCCGTTGAGGCGATAGCAAACGAGCGGGCCGATCTCGCCGGGCGCCGTGTCCATCGCCTGTGTGTAGCTGAGCGACGACTGGAACACTTGCTTTGGATCGTTGTTGTGGAAGCCCCAGTAGTAGATGCGGCGAATGTTGTTCATTCGGCCCACGAGCTTGAGCACCTCGCGCAACGGGACGCCTTCCCAAAGACCTTGGCCAAGTGGCTGGGCGATGTTCAGGCACTGCATCGCTTTGAGGAACTTGCGATTGTGCTGTCGCCCGAGCCGTTCCAGGCCGGCGAAGCTGAGGGCGTTGCGCTTTTCAAGAGTGAGAGGCGTGGCGATGGTGCAGCCCCCCTCGGCGAGGATCTCCAGCCGCCAGGTTTCGGGTGTAAGCCGAGCGCGTTCAAGGTCATCGCCGCGCAGCGTGTGCGGTCTGGGATTGCCTCGGCTGACATCGCGGAACTGGCCCGGAACGGTGAGAAAGGTGCGTTGGCTGCCCATTGCTTGGCTCCCAGTTCGTAGGGACAAGCTGCCAGCTTGTCTCGCGAGGCCAGGGACAAGCTGGCAGCTTGTCCCTACGGTTCATCGCGCTAATATACCGGCAATGATTCCATGTGAACAGTTGTGGACGCCGACGGTGGCATAGGGGTCGTTATCAAAGTGTAAACTTGTGAAAACACTAAAATCCGAAATTCCCTCCCCGCACGAAAAAAAAAGCTATGGTTGGGTCGGATGAAATGTGTTCGCAACGCGAAACGTTTCATTTCGGAAATCCCCAACGTTTCTTGTGTGGTGGTGGAGCATGAAGGACGTCCAACGCATTGCCATTGTCGACCCCTCTGATATTACGCGTGAGCCGCTACGGAACTTGCTGCTCGGCGTCGAATCGGTCTGGCTCGAAGCAGAATGCTCTCGTTATGAGTTCTTCATCGACGTGGCCCGGCAATCGTGCCCCGATGCCGTCGTTATCACGCTCGATGCCGATCATCACAAAGCCCTTCAGCTGATTCAGCAGCTCAGTGCCGAATTCCCGCACATGCCGATCCTGGCGGTGAGCGCCCGCGGCGATGGGCAATCGATTTTGCAAGCTTTGCGAGCCGGCGCCAAAGAGTTCTTAACGGCGCCTGTCGTCCTGGAAGAATTGCTGCTCGCGTTACAGCGCTTGCGCGCCAATCGCGGCGGCGACACCAGCAACACGATGAACGGCGCGACACGCTCCGAATCGCTTGTCGCCTCTGTCGTCGGCTCGAAGGGCGGCGTCGGCTGCACCAGCATTGCCGTCAACCTTTCCGTTGACATGGCGCAAGACACGAATTACAACGTCGCTCTGGTCGATCTCGATCTCGCGCTGGGCGATGCGGACGTTGCGCTCGATCTCATTCCTGACTACACCCTCGCCGACGTTGCCATGAACGTCGATCGGCTCGACATGCAGTTCCTGCGCCGATCGTTGTGCAAGCATGACAGCGGTTTGTCGCTTCTGCCCCATCCGGTGCAGATGGAAGACATCGCCCTCATACAGGATGAACACCTGGGCCGAGTAGTCGGCCTGTTGCGAGCGAGCTACTCGCACCTGGTGTTCGACCTCAGCAAGAGGTTCGCGCCGACCGATTGGACGGCGATGCGCATGAGCGACGTCGTAATCCTGGTCGCCCAGCTGGAATTGACGAGTATTCGCAACGTCGTTCGCATACTGCACACGATGGACAAAGAGGATGGGCTCGGCGACAAGGTCAAGGTCGTCATGAATCGCGTCGGCGCCGACGACAGCGACATCACGCTGGAAAAAGCCCAGGAAACGATCGGCAAGCCGATCTATTGGCAAGTTCCCAACGACTACCACGTGATGCTGGAAGCGCGCAATACCGGCGTGCCCCTATTGACGCACGCGCCCAACAGCGACGTGCATCAGAGCATCCTGGGCCTTGCAAATGCCCTGTGCGGCAAGGCGCCGACCGAGCCCAAGAAACAACGTCGCGGCTTCTTTTCGTTCAGTTAATGCAAGCCCCGGGATGAGCGCACCGATTCCTGGGAGTGTGGTGGAGGTAGCAAAGCATGTCTCGACTTCAACGCGGCCTGAATACGGGCGGCACCGGCACGACCCAACACGGGACAAGCCGGCACGCGGGCAACAACGATCGCAGCGGCAAGAGCTTCGACGAGCTCAAACGCATCATCCACAACAAGCTCGTCGACAAGCTCGACCTCTCTCGCGTCTCCGATCTCGCCGGCGACACCCTCCGCCGTGAAATCCGCCTCGTCGTCGAACGCCTGTGCGACACAGAAAACCCCCTGCTCAACCGCGTCGAGCGCGAACGCCTCATCGATGAAGTGCTCGACGAAACCTTCGGCTTCGGCCCGCTCGAAGCCTTGCTCAAGGATCCGACGATCAGCGATATCCTCGTCAACGGCCCGCACAAGGTGTACGTGGAACGCCGAGGCAAGCTCGAAAAAACCGACGTGAAGTTCCGCGATAACGAACATCTGCTGCAGATCATCGACCGCATCGTCTCCAAGGTAGGCCGACGCGTCGATGAAACCAGCCCGATGGTCGACGCGCGTCTGCCCGATGGCTCGCGCGTCAACGCCATCATCCCGCCCCTGGCCCTCGATGGCCCGTCGATGTCCATTCGCCGATTCGGCGCCAACCCGCTCAAGCTCGAAGACTTGCTCAACTACAAGGCGTTCACTCCCGAAATGGCGATGCTCATGGAAGCCTGCATCAAGGCTCGGCTCAACATCGTCATCTCCGGCGGCACCGGTTGCGGCAAGACGACGCTCCTTAACACGCTGTCGAGCTTCATCCCGCACGACGAACGCATCGTCACCATCGAGGACGCGGCCGAATTGCAGTTGCAACAGGATCACGTGGTGCGATTGGAAACGCGGCCGGCCAACATCGAAGGCAAAGGTGCCGTCCACACGCGCGACCTGGTGCGAAACGCCCTGCGTATGCGGCCCGAACGCATCATCATCGGCGAATGCCGCGGCGCGGAAGCGCTCGACATGCTCCAAGCCATGAACACCGGTCACGCCGGATCGATGACGACGCTGCACGCCAACACCACGCGCGACGCTCAGTCCCGCCTCGAGACCATGATCATGATGGCCGGCATGGAGCTTCCCATCAAGGCGATGCGGCAACAGATTTCGTCGGCCGTCGATTTAATCATTCAAGCCAATCGGTTGCAGGGCGGCCCGCGCAAGATCACCTCCCTGACCGAAGTGCTCGGCATGGAAGGCGACGTCATCGTCATGCAAGAAGTTTTCCGCTTCAAGCAACTCGGCATCGACCAGAACGGCCGAAGCTATGGGCAGTTTGAAGCGAGCGGTGTTCGCCCCGCGTTCATCCCACGCCTGGAAGCGGCGGGCATCAAGCTGCCCGCCAACTTGTTCCAGGAGCGGGTGTTGTTGCGCGATTAGGCGTGTCCGTTTGCGGCGAAGCAGAATGCTGCTACGGCGCAAGCGGCAGATGAAGCCACCACACCTCCGCCGGGATGGGGGGATTCGTCCCCCCTCCGGCGCGAGGATTTATGAGATAAGTGCGTGAGGCGCTAAACGAGAGGTCCATCAAGGGTTATCAACATGTCTCCCCTCCTGATTTACGGTCTGGTGTTCATCGGCGTCTCTGCCGTCATCGGCGTCATCGCTTTTTTCTACAGCGAAGGAAATGCCAAAGCCGAGGAACGGCTTGACCTTTTGACCGGCAAGACCCAAAAGGAAGACGAAGCGACGACGATCCTGAAAAAGACCGAGCTCGACCGCGATAAGAACTCGCTGATCGAGGCGATAACGCCGAACATCGTCAGCTTGGAGAAGCTGATCATCCAGGCCGACGCCAACATCACGCCGAGCACGTTCATGATGATCAGCGTGATTCTCGGCGCGATCGGCTTCAGCGCCAGCTGGCTGGCCGGCGTGAAAGTCTACTTCGCTCCGCTGTTGGGCTTGCTGCTCGCCTTCGTGCCATTCGCCTGGTTGTTGGCGAAACGGGCGAGTCGCTTGAAGGAATTCGCGGCTCAGTTGCCTGAGGCGCTGGAACTGGTCGCACGCGCTTTGCGAGCAGGACATAGCTTGGCGGCGGGGTTGCATATCGTCGCCGAGGAAATGCCGGCGCCGATCGCCGATGAGTTCAATCGCGTTTACGAAGAGCAAAACCTGGGCATCCCGATCGAAGACGCCCTTCGCTCGATGTGCGAGCGCGTGCCGAACCTCGACCTGCGCTTCTTCGTCACTTCCGTTTGCATCCAGCGGACTACGGGCGGCGACCTCGCGGAAATCCTCGACAAGATCGGCTACGTCATTCGTGAACGCTTCCGCATCCTTGGCCAGGTGCAGGCCCTCACCGCGGAAGGCCGACTGAGCGGCGTTATCCTGATCGCCCTGCCGTTCCTGTTGTTCTTGGTGATGCTCCACATCAAGTACGACTACATCGAAAAACTCTGGACAACGGAGCTGGGTATCAAGATGTCGGTCGGAGCGCTGATCATGCAGCTGTTAGGGGCGTTGACGATCCGCAAGATCGTCAACATCCAGGTTTAGCGGGTAGTGAGTGGTGATTCTGTGGCGTCGAAAAAGCTCGCTCGGCGGTTTCGCGCTCACCAAACTGCCAAAGCTAGGCAAGAACGAAATTTATGGTAAGTGGGAGTAAAGAAACCTTGCCGACCGTGACGAAGATTAGCTTCAGAACGATTGTTCGGAATGCTCCGTCGATGGCCGGCTGCTCCTGCGATTTTCCCCGTTGAGGTTCACCATGATGTTTGCAGCATTCGGCATTGAGGACATGATCCCCCTCTTGGTGTTCGGGGGTATTGTCGCGGGGATCTGGGCGCTCATGTCCTTGATCTCCAATCGCAACAGCCAGGCGGTCGATCGCTTGAATCGCCTGAGTCGCCCGCAATCGCTGGCGGACATCGAAGACCCGACCAAGGCTGCCGAGACCGGTGGGTTCGAGGCAATGACGGATGCGGTGAAGTTGATCTCGCAGCCGCTAATGCCTCAGACCGAGACGGAGCAGAACGAACTGAAGAATAGCTTGGCGAACGCCGGGTTCCGCAGCGAAGCGGCGCCCATGGTGTATTCGGGCATTCGCCTGGTGTGTTTGGCCGTCGGATTCCTGATCTCGCTTGCGGTATTTGTTCCGGGCCGACCGTTCGGATTCAAGATGGTTGCCGGGATCGTCATCGTGACGTCCATCGGGTTTTACATCCCGAGCATCATCCTGTGGTATCTGCGCAGCGCGAGGCAGCAGGAGATTTTCCTGACGCTGCCCGATGCTCTGGATTTGCTCGTCGTCTGCGTGGAGAGCGGATTGGGTTTGGATGCGGCGATGCGGAAAGTTTGCGACGAGATGGGCGAACACGCCAAAGTCATTACCGAGGAACTGTCGCTCGCGAATTTTCAGTTACAGATGGGCCGGCCGAGACGCGAAGTGCTCCATGACCTCGGTGTCCGCACCGGCGTCGACGATGTGAAATCGCTCGCGGCGATCCTGATTCAAGCGGACCGGTTCGGCTCCAGCATCGCCCAGGCGCTGCGTGTGCAGTCCGACTCGATGCGGACGCGGCGAAAGCAGATGGCCGAGGAACAGGCCGCCATGACCGCCGTGCAACTGTTGTTCCCGTTGATCCTGTTCATCTTCCCCGGCATCTTCGTCGTGCTCGTGGGCCCGGCAGCGATCAACATCATGGAAAACCTGCTCGTGCAGCGTTAAGCTCAATTGCCGCTTGCGGCGTACCAGCCTGTAACGACGCCAGCGGCACAATGGAAGGATCCCCCGAACTCAGGAGACAGAGATGAAAGGACTCATCAAGCTGGGCGCCGCCATGTTCACGTTCACCACGGCGATTTTCGTCGTCGGCTGTGCCCAGTACCGCGACGTCGTCGATCCGTGCTGGCCCGCCCGGTACAACTCCATCGCGCGCCAAAGCGTGCGCGACATGCACTTCGCTCAGGAAGAGCAAGGGCACAAGCTCGACCAAACCATCTGGGATCACCACTTCGATTCCGGCACCCCCAACCTGAACGCCTCCGGCAAGGACCACCTGCGCTATATCTCGCGCCGCCAACCGGTCCCCGACACGCATATTTGGCTGCAATGGCCCAGCGACGTGACCAAGGATCGCGATAGCCTGATCGATCAACGCAAGAAATCGATCCGCGACTTCTTGACCGCCCACACCCGCCATGGCAACGGCGCCGCGTATCAGATCGACGTACATGACATCGCCGTCCCGGTTTACCCGTCCGAATGGACGAACTCGGCTCTCAAGAAAGTCGGCGACGACATCAGCAAAGGCGCCGTCGGCAACCAAAGCGGCCCGTCCGGCATCGGCGCCGGACCGCGAAACTAACGGTCGGTCAGAGCCCGAAGCGTTAGCGAGGGGCCCGCAATATCCCTCGCTGACGCTTCGGGCACTTCCGTCTGCGCCTGACACGTCAGCGGAGGTTGCGCTAACCTTCGCTAACGCTTCAGGCTCTGATTTTTGGCAGCGACCCGAAAAATAAGCTATAGATTGCATGAGCCTGTATTCGCTCCCCGGTTCGTCTCGACAGGACATGCATCATGAATCCTCTGTTTTCTCCCCGGCATTTCTTCGTTCTCTTCCTCGCATTGCTTGGCATCGCGTGGTTTGCCACCGCCGCATTCGCCGGTGATTCCGCGATCCTCCAGGCCAACGTCATCTACGAACTCGTTGCCGATCGTGGCCGAATGATCCAGGTGTCGCTCATCTTCGTCGCCCTGGGTTGCGCCTTGATCTGGTGGTACCGGTAAGCGGCGTGTCGCTCGTTGCGTCGATGAAGGTCGCTCGGCGGTTTCGCGCGAGTAGCCTCAACCAAAGGTGATTTGCATGATCGCTAGCCAAAAAAGCATGGCCAACATCGAATGGGACGGCGTCGGCATTCCCGATGCGCCGACGGCCCCCGATAGCCTCAAGCAGGCTGGCCTGAGCCTCAACTTCCTCAACGACCTCTTGATGCGAACCCTCTACGTGCAAGGCGTGATGCTCGGACTCGACCTGGCTCGCAACGTCTGCTTGCCGTTCAAAGTGATCGAGGAGTCGCTGAAGTTCCTCAAGGACGAGAAATGCGTGGAAGTGCAAGGCGGCGATCTCATCGGCCGAGTCAGCTATCGCTTCATGCTCACGGAGCTTGGCCGGCGACGAGCGCAAGACTCGATGAAGCAATGCGCGTACGTGGGCCCGGCGCCGGTGCCGTTGGAAGATTACGTGGAGCAGACATATCGCCAAGCGGTGACGGGCATCAGCTGCAGCCCCGAGCCTTTGCGCGCCGCTTTCTCCCATCTCGTGCTCAAGGACGAGATGTTCAGCGCCATCGGTCCCGCCATCGTCAGCGGCCGCAGCGTGTTCATTTACGGCCCGCCGGGCAACGGCAAAACGTCGGTCGCCCGCGCCATCGGCGAGTTCATGAACAACGCAGGCGGGGAAATCTACGTGCCCTACGCATTCCTGGCGGAAAACAGCATCATCACCGTCTTCGATAGCTCGCTGCATCAGCTCACCGACGCCGCCGACGCCGAACGCATGGAGGACAACGAAGCGACCATCCGCCGCCTGCTCAACGCCGGTACCGTGGACGCCCGCTGGGTCAAGATTCGGCGCCCCGTCGTGGTCACGGGCGGCGAACTCAATCTTGAGATGCTCGACTTGCGTTTCAACACCGAATCGAATTTCTATCAGGCGCCGATCCAGGTGAAGGCCAACGGCGGCGTCTTCCTGATCGACGACTTCGGGCGCCAACTGTGCAGTCCCAAGGAACTGCTCAATCGCTGGATCTTGCCCCTCGAAGATCGGCATGACTTTCTCACGCTCGCCTCGGGCAAGAAATTTGAGGTCCCCTTCGAGCAACTCATCATCTTCTCGACGAACCTGGATCCCAAGGACCTCGTCGATGACGCGTTCCTGCGCCGCATCCGCCACAAGGTGTCGATCGATGCGCCGGAACGGGCGATCTACGAGAAGATCTTCAACTCGATGGCGAAGCGGCTCGGAATGAGTCCTTGCCCAGAGGCCATAGATTTCCTGTATGAACGCTACTATAGCCAGGCGCGCAATCCGCGCGCCAGCGATTGCCGAGATCTGCTGGAGATTGTGCAGGCGATCTGCCGATTTCGAAGACAGCCGGTTCAACTGACGCGCGAGTTGATGGCCGAGGCCGCGGCCAGCTTCATCTGCGAGTTTTGACGGATCGGCAAGAACGCGGAGCGCCTCGCCGGACATGTCACGGGCGCTCCCCGTGAGGACGACAGTCACCCATATCCCGAATGGATTCGAGGACGCCAATGCACGGTCGCATCTTCCTTTGCTTCTTCGCGCTTCCGCTGACGCTGGTCGGCGCTGGCTGCATCAACTCACAACAAAAAACCGTCACAACGTCTGGACCGACCGGCAGCGTTCTGATCGAGGAAACGCCGCGCACGGCCAAGAAAGCCGACGGGCCGAAGAAGCACGGCTCGCCGGCCGCCGAAATTGCCTTCGGCGAGATGAAGGAAGGCGAAGCCGATTCGCCGGCCGGCAAGGCGAATCCGGAGGCACAGGCCCAGCTGCGCGATGAAGCACGCCGCGCCTACCAAAAGGCAATTCAACTCGACGCGAACAACCTGAACGCCCAAAGGCATCTTGCCCGTCTCTATGTCAAGACCGGCGACTACGAGCGAGCGCAGAACATCTATCGCACGATGCTCGCCAAGCATCCCAACGACGCCGGGCTCTGGTTCGATTTCGGGATGTGCCAAAATCGCCGACGTGACTTCAACGAAAGCGTTCGCTGCCTCAGCAAGGCGGTCGAACTCGATCCCGAGAATCGCGAGTACTGCAACAAGCTCGGCTTCACGCTGGCCTGGGTAGGCAACGTCGATCAAGCCCTGACCTACTTGTCGCGCGCTCACGGCATCGGCATGGCGCATTACAGGATCGCCTGCGTGCTGGACCAGAAGAACCAGCGCGACGCCGCCGTGCATCACTGTCGGCTCGCACGCCGCGAGACAGGCGAGATGCTCGACGAGGCCCGCCAGCTCCTCGCCGCGCTCGAAGGCGCTTCACCGGCGCCAAGTCGCGGCAACCTGAACGCCCCGGTCAGCGCCCAATAGCACAGTGTTTATTGACAATCAAGAATGCAAATGCCCTTCCTGCTCCCTCCCCCTTTGTCGGGGAGGGTCGGGATGGGGGGGTATGAAGCAAAGGCGACTCTGCCCCCCCCAACCCCAGCCCTCCGCCACAAGTGGGGAGGGAGGCGATTAGACCGTCGCGTGCACGCCCTCGCGGCAGTCTTCGAGCGCCTGCTAAACCGTATAACACCTCCATGATCCGCTCGATCACGCCGTCCGACACCGATGCCCTCGTTCAACTTGCCGAAGCGACCAGGCTCTTCAAGCCGATCGAAATCGTCGCCCTGCGCGAGGTGCTCGACGACTATCACGCCGTCAATCACGCCGACAACCACCATGCCATCGCCATCGAGGCGAACGACGGCATCGTCGGGTTTGCCTATTACGGGCCCGCCCCGATGACCGAAGGAACCTGGCAGCTCTGGTGGATCGCTGTGCGCAAGGACCAGCAAGGCCGAGGCGTCGGTGGGACGCTGCTGCGATTCGTGGAAGACGACATCCGCGAGCGCCATAAGGGCCGGGTGTTGTTCATCGAGACTGGATCGCTTCCGCACTACGAGTTGACGAGGCAGTTCTACCGCAAGCACGGGTACGAACAGCACGCGCTACTCAAGGATTTCTACGGCGACGGCGACAGCATGGTCGTTTTTCGCAAAGCGTTGATGAGATGACGCCCATATTCAAATACGTGTTCAAGAACCGAATCGCGAGCACGGAACTGAATGCGGGCGCTGTGGCGGTTATTTCTTCGCCGGCAGGGGTTCACCGGCGGGTGGGCGAAAACGTGGCGTGATGCGGTATTCGCCTGGACGCAGCGTGTACGAAAACGCGCCAAGCAACTGGCCTTCGTTGACGTCATGGCATTTCATACACGCCTTGCCGGCCGTCAGCGGGCCCAGCATGCGAATCGTTTCATGCTTCGTGCGAAGGTAGATAGTCTTGCCGGTCCGCAATTCCTCCAACCCTTCCGTTTCGAACATATCCATATCGCGCGTCGGGTGTTTCTTCAGATCCATCATTTCGGGGATCTTTTCAGAGACGTAAACCACCGGCTCAGCGTGGAGAACCAGACCGATCAGATCGATCGATTTGATCTCCCAAAGCGTTTCTTTCTTCGGGGCCATGAGCTTGCCATACGGATTTGCCTCGTCGCTTACCGACAAACGAAACGCGTCGATGCCGTATCGATGAATCAACTCGAGATCCTTGATCTTAGAATGGCGCGAATGCCCCTTGGCCAGCTCTTCCGAGGTCCAGTCCGGCATCTTCCATTCGCGTTTCACGAGTTCGACCGTGGGAATCAGCCGGGACTTACCGAAGCCTTCTCGCTCGATGAAGTGTGTGTAGGCTTCGGAATGAAGTTTGCTCATGATGCCCAAGAGCAGGGTGCTCGGCGGCAGATGTCCCTTTCCCTTGATTGACTCCTTCTTGGCTTGGTCCGGGCGTTTGGCGTCCGATGCGCCGAGTGAATCGGCTGCAACCCAACATCCCGTGACTGTAAGAAACGCCACAGAAAGTAATAACGTGCGTGTCATGAAAGTTTCTCCGCGTCGGCCCCGACAGTCGCAGCCGCATCTAGTAGAGACGACGAATGCAACGGGGAAATAGTCGGACGTCTTTCCGCTCGGCTGCGGACGATTGCGAACCGAGGCGGCATGTGTATATTTATACACATGAGCGCGATTTACCTAGGAGCGGACCTACCGGCCTTGGCTGATCGCCTGGCGCGCGAGTTGGATGGCCAGGCCAAGGACGGCGACTTCTTCGAGTCCGCGACGATTGTCGTTCCGAATCGCTACGTGAAAAAGTGGCTTCGTCTCTGGTTGGCGCGCCGGCTCGACGTCGCCATCAATCTCAGGTTTCAGAACCTCGAAGAATCGCTCTGGGAGCTCCTCTCCGAGCTCGACCCGGCCGCGAAAATTTCGCCGCCGACGACGGTAGAAGACAGCGTGTATCGTTTGATGGTGCTCTCGGTTCTGCTGGAAGAGGACGATCCTGATCTTGAGCCGCTGCAACGCTATCTTCAGTTGCCGCCACGCAACGCCAACGGATCACGGACGCTGTCTCGCCTTTCCTGCCGGCGCGCATGGTACCTGGCCGACCGCATCGGTTTGCGCTTGCAGGACTACGAGTACCACCGGCAGGACGAATTGATCCAACCTTGGTTGAAGCACGAGCTCGGCTTGTCCAACGCCACGATGTTTCAGCGAATGATGGAACGCGCCCAGCGTGCCGTCTTCTTGCACATCACGCGCGAACCGGACGGCAAGCGAGCGATTATGAGCCGGCTCGATGAAACGTCGTATAAGACGTTTCCGCAATACGTGATGGAGCGGATGACGATTTCGCCGCCGGCACTCGATCCAGAGCTTGCCGGACGCACCATCCACTTCTTCGGCTTCACGCACATCTCCGCATTGCACGGGCGCGCCATCGGCTGGCTGGCCCGCCATCACGACATCAAGCTCTATCACCTGAATCTGGCGACGACCCGGGCAACAAACGACTTGACGGCATCCGCGACGGCACTCCTTAACGTAAGCGACGATGCAACGCGTGATCCCGGGCGAGCGCTCCTGCGCCTTTGGGGCGGGGCTGGTGTAGAGGCGCTCGGGCTCGTTGCAACGGTGCAGAAAATCGGCAAGTTCGATGTGGTCACTGCACGCTCGTCCATAAACGCTCCAGCCACAACCGTGCTCGGGCGATTTCGCGAGCTGATGCAAGAGGAGTCGCCGACGCAGGATCGGCTGCCTCAAGACACCTCGCTGCAAATCACCGCATGTCCCGGCATCGCGCGCGAAGTGGAGACGGTTTACAACAGCATCGTGCACAATCTCCAGGCCGATCCGACGCTGCGGCAAACCGATATCGTCGTCGTCGCGACCGATTTGGCGACCTATCGGCCCGCGCTCCAAGCGGCATTCGAACGGCCTCCGAAACGATTTCAGTATAACCTGGTCGACTTCAGCGCCGCCGGTTTGAGCATGTTCGGGCAAGCGGTATTGGGAATGCTCGACCTGGCCTTGGAGTCGTTCGCTCGCTCCGCCGTGTTCGGAGTGCTCTTGAATCCGTGCTTCCTTGCGCGGCTTGGCGCGACACGCACGCAAGCGGCGACCTGGCTCGATTGGGCGGAGAATCTCGGCATCTATCAAGGCTGGGACGCCGACGAGAAGCACGACCAGGGATTGCCGCGCACACCCTTCTACGCCTGGAAGCTGGGCCTGCAGCGATTGCGGCTGGGGCGCTATATGGCGACGCCGAGCGACGACGGCGAGCGGGCGTCGCGCTTTAGCCATGTCGTTCCGTTCGCCGACATCGAGAGCAGCGACCGGGAACTCCTCGACGCGTTCTGCCGATCGGTTGAAGGCCTGCTGCCGACCCTCGCGCAATTCCGCGTCGCTTCGATGTCGGGCGAAGCGTGGGGTCGAGCGATCGGCAGGCTGGTGCACGAATTCCTCGAGGTTCCGGCGGATCGCCCCGAGGAAGCGCAGGTCCGCGCCGAGTTGCTGCGCGGGCTATCGAATCTGGCGACCTGGGACGACCTGCGGGATTCCGCGAAAACGAAGGACGCCTTGCCGCTGGCGCTGGTGCGCGAATACCTGCACAGCCAACTCGAAGTGCTCGCGGGTAGTCAAGGCGAGTACCTCATCGGCGGCGTCACCGTGTGCGGCCTAGAGCCGATGCGGCCCGTGCCGTTTCAGATTGTCTACCTCCTCGGCTTGAGCGAGAACCTGTTTCCCGGCAGCAACACGCTGTCGTCATTCGATCTGCGCGACGCGGAACGCCGGCCCGGCGATGTCCGCCCCGCCGAGGCTCGCCTATACGACTTCCTGGCGACGTGCCTATCGGCCGAGCGAAAGCTGTACCTGTCGTACAATCACCACGATTTGCAAAAGGACCAGCCGCTCTTGCCCGCCGGCCCGCTCGTTGGGTTACAGCGTTTCTTGAGCCAGTACGTGCTCGAAGCGGAGATGCAGCCGATCGCGATGCCGATGCACGCCGACGATCCGCGCTTTCTCGATCGTGCCGAGCAACCGGCTTATCAAGATGTGCTGGTGCAATATCGCGATTCCGACCGCAACCTGGCCTTGCTGGCGGCGCGGCGCGACGGCCGGCTGGACCTCAATCCGGCGCAGCAGGCCGAATGGCAGCGCAAGGAGGCCGAGTTGCGCCCTGATTTCAGCATTCCGCCCAGTGAAGCCGACACTGCCAAGACGCCGATCAACATCCATCTGAGCGAGCTGAAGCGTTTCCTTGAGCTCCCGGCCGAGGCGTCGCTCAGGCGGCATCTCAGTGTCGGTGAGGAATGGGATCGAGCGATTGACGAAGATGAGCCCTTGGTCACGGGGGAGTCCACCGCCAACGCGATGATTCGGCATGCGATCGAGCAGTTGGTGACGCAGGCGGCGACGGGGGAAGTCGAGCAGGCCCTGGCTACCTGGCGGGACCGGTTCGTCGACAGCTATGCCGAATCGCGTCTTCGATCGATCGTCCCGGAAGAAGCGTTCGGCGAGATCGATCGTGACGCCATCGTGTCGGACCTTCATGAGCGCATTCACGGAACAGGACAACTGGAGCAGTTTCTGCGCGAAAAGGCGACGCAGGCGTATTGCGGTCCTGTGCTGCTTGGCGAGAGCTTGACGCCGCTGGGCGCGCGGCTGCGTTTCACCGCCTTGACCTTGCGGTGCGGGCACGAGTTGCCCGACGGCGCTCGGCCGATCCGCATCTCCGGCTCGATGCCGTTCGCCTGGCATGCGCCGGGACGATTTGAGATCCTGGTGGTCAACAATGTCAAGGAGATCAATCTGCACGAACTGCACTATGCACTGCTCGAACCGGCTTTGTTTCACCTGGCGATCCTGGCGAACGGCGAATACCACGACAACGGCGCGCGAGGCGATCGCTGGCTGGAGAAGCGCGAGTTCGTTGTGCACATCGCCCATCGCGCCGGCATCAGCACCTGGCGCTATCCGCCCGGGTGCATCACGGCCGCTCAGGCGCTGCACTACTTCGTCGAGCTGACGCGCGACTTTCTCGACCCAGTGCAGTTCGATCTCATTCCATTCGCTGTTATCGCGCGCACGCGGGAGTTGAAGATTGCAGTCAACGCCGATTACACGGGGCAAATCGCGCCGGAGCGCTATCGCCTGCAACTGGCCGAGGCCATCGCCGAGGCTGATGACAATGGCTACGGCGGCTGGAGCATGCCGACGCTCATCGAAATGATCGGCGCTGAAATTCCGCACGACGTTCTTGCCAAGGTGCGGCGGCGGTTTCATTTGCTCGATTTCGGCCCCGCGTCCTTGCGCCGCCAGCCGATGCCCGCCAAACCGAAGCGAGGGGCGAAGAAATGAGCCAGTCGCGCACGACCATTGACTCCATCGATCTGGGCCGGCATGCCGTCATCGAGGCGTCGGCCGGGACGGGGAAAACGTTCACCATCGAGCATCTCGTCTTGCGCCTGCTCACCGAAAAAGACGTTCCGCTCGAGAAGATTCTCGTCGTCACCTACACCGAAAAAGCGACGGGCGAACTGCGCACTCGCCTGCGACTGATGCTCGAAAAGGCGATCCGTGATGCGGACGATGTTTCCCCGCGGCTCAAAGCCGCCCTCGACGCGTTTGACCAGGCGCCGATCTTTACGATTCACGGTTTCTGCCAACGCGTTTTGCAGGATCATGCTCTCGAACACGGGCAAGACTTTCAGCTCCAACTTGCCGACGATCTCGAACTCTTGCAACAACTTCTTCGCGGCATCCAGCGCAAGCTCTGGCGAACGCATTTCGGCGAGTCGCTCAAGGCGGTGCTCGAGAACGCCGGCTACGATCGGCAAACCGCGGCGGACTGGGACCGCGGCGTTCTCGACATCGCCTCGAAATACAAACCCCGCAGTGGACACCAACTTCGGCCCGCGTTCGTCCCCGATTGGTGGAAACGTCTCGCCGAGCCCGATGCCAACTGGTCGGGTCAGCTTTCGCTCTTTACGATTAACGCGCTGCACGAGCAATTGCGCGATTACAAACGCCAGCGCGGCCTGCAGAGCTTCGACGACATGATCGCGGCCGTCGAGGAGAATCTGGACGCAGACAGGCACGCCGATGCGGAGCGATTGAGGCAGATGTTGCGCGACCGCTATCGTTACGGGATCGTCGACGAGTTTCAGGACACCGATCCCTTGCAATGGCGCATCTTTCGCCGCATCTTTCTGGAAGGCGGCACGTCCAAGCTCTTTGTGGTCGGCGATCCGAAGCAAGCGATCTTCGGCTTCCGCGGCGCCGATCTGCCGACCTATCTGGAGGCCGTTGAGGTTATGCGCCACGAGTTCGGCGCCGCCGACGCGCCGCTCGATACCAACTGGCGTTCGGAGCAGGCATTGCTGGACGCACTCAATTGCCTGTTCGCCGACGGCTGCTGGTTCCCGGCCCAGGAAAGAATTCGCTATGTGCACGTGCATGCTCCGGACCCCGGCGATCGGCAGGGCGGCATCGACAAAGACGATTCGAATCGAGCGCCGCTCACCGTCGTGGACGTTACAAAGTGCGACCGCGTCAAGACTGCGCATCGGTATTACTCGCGGTTTGTTGCTCACGAAATTCAGCGATTACTTTCGGGCGGAAGCGAAGCGCCGCTGATCACGTTCTCTCAGAAGAAGCAACCGCCACGCCCGTTGCGCGCCGACGACATCTGCATCCTCGTCAGCAAACGCAGCGAGGCCGAACCGGTCATGCAAACGCTGGAAGAGCTGGGCATCGCCTATTCCTTCTACAAGCGAACGGGGCTTTGGCAATCCCGTGAGGCGACGCACGTCGAACTGCTGCTCCAAACGCTCGCGCAACCGGACGAGCGGACGGCATTTCGCAAGGCGCTCTTGACCTGTTTTTTCCGCATTCGTCCCGAGGAGTTGGCGCGCAATCCCGATGTGCCCGCCGATCATCCGGCCCGCGAACTGTATCAGGCCTGGATCGCGTATGCGGAGAACCGCCAGTGGTCATCCCTGTGTCGTTCGCTCTTGGAGGACACCGGGTTGGGCTTCGACGGCGCGGACGGAATCAACGTGTCGGTCGCGATGCTTCGGCATCTGCTGGCAGCGCTGGAACAGGCAGGACACGGGCTCAATCTCGATCTCCTGGGCTTGCTCGGTTGGGTGCGGGAGCGCCGGCGCCTACGCGAGAGCAGCGACGCCAACACGCAGCCGATGGACGTCGATCGGCCCAAGGTCAAGATCATGACCATTCACGCC
>VGZI01000103.1 GCA_016872605.1 Planctomycetota bacterium | reverse complement strand
CCATGCACCTGTACAATCCCCTGAGCGTTTCAAGGGATGTCATCCTTAGTCGCTAACTCGAACCCCGCGGTTTTCCAATTCAGGCTGAACCAGCACAGTGCTCGGTCGGCATCATCATGGGATTCGGAATCGAACGTACCGTACATGTAGCGTTGACGCTTTTTACAAAGCCCCCGAGCTAAGCACGTCTGGCCATTCCCGTCAGTCCCAAGCACCGGGGCCGTGGCCGGTGTCGGTACTCCGACGTCGGCGAAGTATCAGCGACGTCATTGTTGCCGGGTTGCCGTGGCCGGTGTCGCGACACCGGCCACGGCGACCTGGGCCCAAGAGGAAAGGAGGAGCCGGTCATCGGAGTCCACCCGAACAACGTCCAGGGCCCGAGAGAGGGGTGAAGGCAAAAGGGGAGGAAAACGTGCCAGCGTCAGGAGCCTCTTAAGCGGCGCCATCGTTAGTATCGCGTGCCAATTCGCCGAATGCCAGCTCGGTTGTGAAAAAAGCGCCTTCCCTCCGCATCGGATTTGGACAGTGGTGAAAAATGCTACATCTGTGGGCGAAATTCCTGCATGCATCTAATCATCTAATCGTGAGGGGGGCGCTACACGAATTAGACGAGCGGATGCGGCGGATGAGCATCGGCTTCGAAAACATGCAGCCTGTGCAGTACGCAAATGAGTGAGTGGGTGGAAAAAGGCCAAAAACGACGGCGAATTTAGCGAATTCCACCTCTTCATCTCACGTGAAAACCTGGGGCTCTGATGACTTCCTGCCTTCGGCTCAAGCTATAGCCTTAATAGCGATCACCATCGGATTCACGGCTCACAGGAGCGTCCATTCTCGCCGACGCGGACGACGCGGATTGTCGGGAACCCCTCGGCACCTTCGATGGGATGGCCGGCGAGTACTACAGCGATGTCGCCGGGGACGACATCGCCATGCAGGTAAGCGGCGCGGACAGCGGCTTCCATGCGATCGTCGCCGCGTTCAACCGGTGATTGCATCGCTACCCCCTGAACGCCCCAGACGACCGATAACTGTCTTGCGGCGCCTTCGTCGAAGGTAACGCCGACAATGCCGGCGCGCGGCCGATGCCGAGCGATGAGGCGCGCCGTTCGACCCGTCGTGGTCGGTGTGATGATCGCGGAGGCGTTGATTTCGTTGGCCAGATCACAAAGGTCGTGGGTCAACCGATCGATTAAAGTTCCGCGCGGCACAGGAACGTGGCGCGGCGTGGAACCGGTCTCTGCCGCGTCGTATTCTTGCAGAATTCCGTCCATGGCAGAAAAAGCCTCAACTGGATAATCGCCTGCTGCCGTTTCGCCCGACAGCATCACCGCGTCGGTGCCATCATAGACGGCATTGGCGACATCGCTGACCTCGGCGCGCGTCGGGCGTGGATTCTTGCGCATCGAGTCGAGCATATCGGTAGCCGTGATAACCGGCTTGCCGGCATGCCTGGCCTGGAGAATGAGTTGCTTCTGCACGCGTGGCACCTTTTCGAGGGCGATCTCGACGCCGAGGTCGCCGCGGGCCACCATGATGCCGTCGAAGGCGTTGATGATGTCGATCGACTTTGCCACGGCCTCGGGGCGTTCGATCTTGGCGATAATCGGCAGCGACACGTCGGCTTCTCGCAAAACGGCACGCAGTGCATCGGCGGCGATTGGATCGCGCACAAACGACAGCGCCAGCCAATCGATCCCTTCGCGAATCGCCACGGCAAGTGCGTCCCGATCACGCTGCGTTATCGCCGGAATCGCGAGGTCTGTGTCCGGCAGGTTGATGCCCTTGTTCGGAAAGAGCGTGCCGCCGGTCCACATGACGATACACACCGTGGTGCTCGTGATGGAGTCCACAACGGCTTGTAGTCGGCCATCGTCCATCAACACGCGGTCACCGGGTTTGGCGTTGGCGAGCGATTCAGGCTCGGTGATCGCGATGTCGGCCGACGCCCCCGCACGAGTCGCGATGGTCAAGTGCTGGCCGGCCTGCAATACAAGTTCGGCAGGAAGCAACGCTCGCAACTTCGGCCCGGGGAGATCACCAAGCACGGCGATCGACTTGCCGTGCTCACGCGCCAATGCGCGCAGGCGGCGAATGCGATGCTGCGGCTCCTCGGCAAAGCCGTGCGAGAAATTGATCCTCGCCACATCGAGTCCTTGCTTGACGAGCGCTTCCAATACGCCGGAACGATCGGTGGCCGGCCCCAACGTCGCGACGATGCGTGTTCGGCGTTTCATCCGTTTTCTCCACGATGCGGCAGGAAGACCTTCGATCGGTAGCTGATATATTGGTGATTGTCACCGAGGGTTTGGTTTATGAAAACGCCTGTCGGCGTAATCCTTGTTGCGGTGGGCCTCGTTGCGGTCGGCGTTCCTTGCGACGTTGTCGAGCCCGCCTGGCACAGCGACTGGGCGACGGCGCAGCGCATCGCCCGGAAAGAGAATAAGCCGATTCTTGTTGTCGTCGTGTGCAAGCACTGACGGGATGAAAAGGGTTTCGACGAGCAGGTTGCTCGCCTTCATCCGGAAATCCAGCCGATTGCTCAGAAGTTTGTGCTCTTGCGCATCGGCAACATGCGAGGCATCGACCTGTCGATCTTCGACTTTGATTATGACCTGCAATGGTGCGCGACGATGCTCAGCGCGGATGGGGCCGTCTTGGGTCGGTTCGGCGCCGCGGATGCTCAGTCGTCGTCGAAGTACCAGTCGCTGCCGGCGCTACGGCACAGTTTGGAACAGGCGCTGCAGCGATTCAAGACGAGCAAGAACGCAGAATTTGAACCTCGCAAATCCATTCGGGCCGAGGAGTATCCGGCTGCGGCCAGGCTCGGCGACAACGGCTGCATCCACTGCCATCATGTCTACGAATTTCGCCGCGACGCATTGAAACGCGAGGGGCGTTGGTCGCTCGACGAGGTATGGACGTACCCCGAGCCGGAGAACATCGGCCTCACGCTCGATCCGGAACGCGGCGATCGTGTGCTCGCGGTCCGCCCGAAGTCGCCGGCCGGCCAGCTCGGCATTCAAGCAAAGGACCTGATTCGCCGCATCGGAGAAACGCCGATTGCTTCGGTCGCCGATCTTCGCTATGCGCTACATCGCGGGCCGAAGAAAGGGGACATCGAAATCGTCTGGAAAAGTGGGGCAACAGAACGCCGTGCCTCATTGCCGCTCGCCGAGGATTGGCGCAAAACCGACGTGTCCTGGCGGTGGTCGCTCAAGAGCCTATCGCCGTCGCCTAGCATCATCGGCGAGGACTTGGGGCCGGACGATCGCAAGAAAATCGGCTTGGACTCCAAGCAACTCGCTTACAGACAGATGAATTTCTTGACACCGGCCGCTCGTCATGCCGGGCTGCAAGCCAACGACGTCATCGTCGGCATCAACGACCGAACGATGTCGATGACGGCACGTCAATTCGAAACGCACATTCGCCTCTATCACAAGGTCGGCGAGGAAATCGCGCTGAACGTGATTCGCGGCAAGGACCGCGTCAAGGTGAAACTGAAGCTGCCGGAGTAGAGCGGATTGTGCTTAGGCGAACGGCAGGACTTGATTTACCCCCCTCTCCCTCCGGGTGAGGGGTTGGGGGCGAGGGCAAATCACGGGAAACGGCAGATCTCACCCTCACTCCCGGCCCCTCTCCCGGAGGGGGCTTTGCACAAAAACGTGGGGACAGGCTTTCCAGCCTGTCCAAATTACAAAGTTGGGAAGGCCAGGCTAGAAAGCCTGGCTTCACTTGGGGGTTTTTGTGCAAAGCCCCCGGAGGGAGAGGGGGGAAAGCGACTTGCCTCTCCCCGGATCGTTCGCATGGTGCGAAGCGAACGCCAGACGAAGACGGATTTACTGCGGCGTCGCCGGCGCTGCGCCTTCTGCGGGCGGAGCAGCGAATTTCGCCAGCACCTGGGCGGCGGCGGCGAGGTCGCTCGTCGCCTGCCGAATCGCGGCGATGTCTTCGCCTTTGACGGCCTGATGCACCTTCTCTATGGCCGACTTGATCGCCGATCGGTCGGTGTCGGCGACCTGCGTGCCGAGTGCGTCGAGTTGTTTCTCGACGCGGTGGGCAAGGTCGTCGGCCTGGTATCGCTCGTGAAGGAGGTCGGCCTTTTTCTTATCGGCCTCGGCATTCATTTCGGCTTCGCGGCGCATGCGCTCGACGTCGTCCTTGCTTAGATCGCTGGACCGTTCGATGCGGATGTCGGCAGCCTTGCCGCTGACCTGGTCGCGTGCCGAGACGGTGAGGATGCCGTTGGCGTCGATGTCGAATGTAACCTCGATGCGCGGTGGTTGGCCGCCGCGTGTTTCCGGCAAATTTTCAAGGCGGAAATCGCCGAGCAAGCGGTTGTCGACGGCAATGGGGCGCTCGCCTTGGTACACGGGGATCATGGCCGTCGTCTGATCTTCGTGGCGCATGAAGTCATCACGTGTCTTTTTCCAAGGAATCGTCGTGTTCTTCTCCACGATCTTGACCATCGTGCCATCGGCCACGCCGATGCCCAGCGACAATGGCGTCACGTCGAGCAGCAGTACTTTGCGATCACCGGGAGAGCTCAGCAAGGCGCCTTGGATGGCTGCGCCAATCGCCACGACTTCGTCCGGGTTAACGCCCTTATGACCCTCCTTGCCGAAAATCTCCTTGACGAGCTGTTGCACGCGTGGCATGCGCGTCATGCCCCCGACGAGGACCACTTCGTCGATGTCGGATGCCTTGTAGCCCGCGTCCTTGAGAGCGGTCAGCACGGGTTGCCGGCAACGGTCAATCAGATTCTCCACCAAACGCTCGAGTTGTCCGCGCGAAATCGTCATCTGTAGGTGCTTGGCCCCGCTCGCATCGCCGGCAATGAACGGCAGATTGATTTCGGTCTGCGGTTGCTGCGAGAGATCTTTCTTGGCTTGCTCACAGGACTCCTTGAGCCGTTGCAGCGCCATCGGATCGTTGCGCAGGTCGATGCCGTGCTGCTTCTGAAATTCTCCCGCGACGTGTTCGATGAGCGCCTGGTCGAAGTCATCGCCGCCGAGATGCGTGTCGCCGTTGGTCGACTTGACTTCGAAAATGCCCTCGCTGACATCGAGAATTGAGATATCGAACGTGCCGCCGCCAAGATCGAAAACGGCGATCTTCTCATACTTCTTTTTTTCCAGACCGTAGGCCAGTGAAGCGGCGGTCGGCTCGTTGATGATGCGCAAACGTTGCTTGCTTTTCTTGCCCGTTTTGGGATCCTCGACCTCCCATTCGGTATCGAAGCCGGCGATACGGGCCGCGTCAATCGTGGCGCTACGCTGCGAGTCGTTGAAGTACGCCGGGACCGTGATGACCGCTTTGCGCACGGGATGTCCCAGGTACGCCTCGGCGGCCTCTTTCAGCTTGCGCAGCACCATCGCGGAGATTTCTTGCGGCGTATAGCGTTTACCGTCAATGTCGACCTGCACGAGCTCTTCCGGCGCACCGACGACTTTGTAGGGAACGAGTTTTTCCTCGGACTGGACTTCGTTGTGCCGGCGCCCCATGAAGCGCTTGATGGAGTAGATAGTGCGGCGTGAGTTGGTCACCGCTTGGCGTTTGGCGGGCTCGCCGACCAGGCGATCTCCCTTGTCGGTGAATGCAACGACGCTCGGGGTCAAGCGGGGGCCTTCTTGATTGGCGATGACCTTGACTTCGCTTCCTTCCATGACCGCAACCACGGAGTTGGTGGTGCCAAGGTCAATGCCAATGATTTTCTCTTCAGCCATAGCGTTTTCCTTTCAATCCAGGAACGTTCCCGGTTTTGTTGGCATGAGCATGCGCGCGACCCAATCGAGGGGCGCTCGATGTCAAAACCAAGGGGCAACAAGCGTGCCGTGCCTATCGCAGGTCGATAAAACGACGTAACTTATTGTTACATAAACTTTTATACAAAACGATTGCGTGCCTGGTCCGAAAACACCGCGAGGTCGGTCGAACGCAAGCATGTCATTTTGGCATGTTCCTGTAAGGTAAAGTCGAAAACCCAGGAAAATATCGTGGAAAACCATCACCATCTGTCTTTTTCTTGGTTGACTCCCGTATTTCCACCGTCTACATTGAGTCAAAACGTGCAGCGCAATTCCTCCAACGAGACAACGAGTTATGGCGCGCAAACCCGACGGCGAACAGCAACTTTCGGCAAAAACACTGGCGCAAATCAAGTCGCTGCGCACGCAGATCGACAAATACGACTTGCAGATATTGAAGTTGGTGAACGAGCGTGCAGACGCCGCCGGTGAAATCGGTCGCCTCAAGAATGAGACCAGCTCCGAGGTCTTCAATCCGGTTCGCGAAGAGGAGGTCCTCAAAAACGTCCTGGAGGCCAACAAAGGGCCGCTCGACGAAATCACCATCCGCGCTATTTTCCGCGAGATCATCAGCGGTTCACGGGCTCTGCAAAAGATCATCAAAGTCGCGTACCTTGGCCCCGAATACAGCTATAGCCATCTCGCCGCCGTGGAGCGGTTCGGCCATGATGTCGAATACATGCGCGTTGGCAGTATCATGTCGGTGTTTGAAGAAGTGAATCGCAGCCATGTCGACTACGGGGTGGTCCCGCTCGAGAATTCGACGGACGGCGGCGTCTCGGACACGCTCGACATGTTCATGCGGCTGCCTCATCTGAAAATCTGCGCCGAAGTTCGCTTGCGCATTCACCACAACCTGCTGGCCAATTGCGATCAGGAGCAGATTCGCCGCGTTTATTCAAAGCCTCAAGCGTTGGCCCAGTGCCGAAACTGGCTGAGCAAAAACCTGCCGCACGCCGACTTAAAGGATGTCTCCAGCACGGCAGTAGCGGCCCAGTTGGCCCAGCAAGAGCCTGGCGCGGCGGCCGTCGCGAGTCGTCAAGCCGCCGTCAAGTACGGCCTGCGCATCCTCTTCAACGACATCGAAGACTACCCGCACAACGAGACACGTTTCGCCGTCATCGGGCACCAAGAAGCCGCTCGGTCCGGCACCGACAAAACGGCACTCATGTTCAAGGTTCCGCATCATCCGGGCTCGCTTGTCGATGCGCTCGACGTCTTCAAAAACAACAAGCTTAACCTGACCTGGATCGAATCCTTCCCCGCCAAGACGGAATCGCGCAAGAGCGAGTACATGTTCTTCGTCGACTTCGAAGGCCACGTCGAAGACCCCAAGGTCAAGCGAGCGCTACAGCAGTTGGAAAAACACTGCGAGCAACTCGTTGTCCTCGGCGCGTTTCCGATTGCTACGGTGAGTTGAAGTTTTGCTAAAATACGCATAGCCGGCGAGTTTGCTCGCTGCGGCAATCAGCCCGCAGCGACCATATTCGCCGGCTGGCTTTTTCTTGGGGGCGGCATGATTATCGTCTTGAAACCCGGAACTACCGAAGCCGAGTTTGACCACGTCATCGAGCGCATTCACGAGCTTGGCCTCAAGCCGCATGTCAGCAAGGGCGAGCACCGAACGATTATCGGCGTCATCGGCGATGAGAACAAACTGCAAGCCGAGCCATTGCAAGCGATTCCGGGCGTCGAGCAGGTCTTGCCGGTCATGAAGCCGTTCAAACTGGCGAGCCGCGAGATGCACAAGGGCGATTCGGTGGTAAACGTCGGGAAAGTAAAAGTCGGCGGCGGTTCATTAGCAATGATTGCAGGCCCGTGCGCTATTGAAGGCAGCGATATCTTGAATGAGATCGCCGGCAACGTCAAAAAAGCGGGAGCGAACATCCTACGCGGCGGTGCGTTCAAGCCGCGGACCAGCCCGTACAGCTTCCAGGGGCTGGGCGAAGAAGGGCTGAAGATTCTACGCGATGTAGGCCTGGCCCACGACATGCCGGTCGTGACGGAGGTCATGGATCCGCGCCAGGTGTCGGTCGTAGAGAAATACGCCGATATGTTCCAGATCGGCGCACGTAACATGCAGAACTTCGACCTGCTCAAAGAAGTCGGCCAATCAAAAAAGCCCGTGCTTCTCAAACGCGGCATGAGCGCGACGGTGAAGGATTTGCTGATGTCTGCAGAATATGTGCTGGCGGAGGGAAATCCGAACGTCGTGTTGTGCGAGCGCGGCGTGCGTTCGTTCGAGGATTCGACGCGCAACATGCTCGACATGAGCGCAGTGCCGAACGTGAAGGGTATCAGCCATCTGCCGATAATCGTCGACCCGAGCCATGCGACCGGCCGGCCCGACCTGATTCCGCCGATGGCGCTGGCGGCGGTAGCGGCCGGCGCGGACGGCGTGCACATCGAAGTCCACAGTTGCCCGGAGAAATCGCTATCCGACGGACCGCAGGCGCTCTTGCCGCCGAAGTACGCCGACGTCATGAAGCAGATTCGCAAGCTGGCGGAGATGTTTGGAAAAACGTTTTGACGGCGAGCCGAGCCCAGTGAGGGGCCGGGTTACGGGCTTCACATTCACCCGGCCCCTCACGGGGCTCGGCTCGCCTGGATACGATCCTCATGCAACTCCCCGCGTCATGGATGCCGACCGTCGGCGACGAACTCGCGAAGCCCTACTTTGGCGACCTGCAGCAGTTTCTCGAAAACGAGCGAACCAAACATACGGTCTTCCCGCCGGTCGATCGTGTATTCGAGGCTCTGGAGCTAACACCATTCGATGCCGTGCGCGTCGTAGTCCTCGGTCAGGATCCTTATCACGACGATGGCCAAGCGCACGGTCTGGCGTTTTCCGTGTTGACGGGCGTGAAACTTCCGGCGTCACTGCGGAACATCTTCAAGGAGTTGCACGACGATCTCGGCGGCCCACTGGCGAAGCACGGTTGCTTGATTCCGTGGGCCAAGCAAGGCGTGCTGATGTTGAACACCGTACTCACGGTTCGTGCACATCAGGCTCACTCGCATCGTGGCAAGGGCTGGGAATTGTTCACCGATGCCGTCATTGCTGCGTTGAGCAAACGTACCGATCCGATCGTATTCGTGCTTTGGGGCAAGCCGGCGCAGGGCAAGAAAATACTCATTGACCTTCAACGCCACCACGTACTGGAATCGGCCCATCCATCGCCGCTGTCGGCGCATAGAGGCTTTTTCGGCAGCCGGCCGTTTTCGAAAATCAACGATGCCCTACGCGCCTGGGGTCAGGCCGAGATTGATTGGCGGCTTCATGATTCGTAGGATTTTGTTTAGTGCCCGTGGTGCGCCATGCGATCGCGCGACGCACTGCGGGCCCTAAGTGAAGAGGAACTCCATGCGGAAGAAATTCATCGCGGGCAACTGGAAGATGAACACGCGCAGCATCGACGGCGAACTGCTGGCCTCGGCGATCGTCAAGGGGCTCGGCAGCGACACACGCGTTGATGTTGCTGTCTGCCCGCCATTTCCGTTCCTGTCACGCATCGGTCAGGTCGTTCGCGGCACGCCGGTCGGATTGGGGGCGCAGAACTGCTACCTCAAGGACGATGGCGCCTTCACCGGCGAAGTCAGCCCGGCCATGCTCGTCGATGTCGGCTGCCAGTGGGTGATCGTCGGCCACAGCGAGCGGCGTCAGTTCTTCGGCGAATCCGACAAGCTCATCAATCAGAAAGTCCATGCCGCGCTGAAAGCCAAGTTGCGCGTCATCCTGTGCATCGGTGAAACGCTCGACGAACGCAATGGCAATCGCATGAAACCCGTGCTGAATACCCAGCTGGCCGGCTCATTGGCCGACATTAGCTCGGAGCAACTCAAGTCCATGGTCGTCGCCTACGAGCCGGTCTGGGCGATAGGCACTGGCGTCAATGCGACGCCGCAGCAGGCGCAGGAGGCCCACGTCTTTGTTCGTGAGCGTGTCGGCCAGCTTTGCGGCGAGTCGGCAGCTCAATCGCTCGTCATTCAGTACGGCGGCAGCGTCAAGCCCGACAACGCTGCAGTCCTTTTGTCGCAGCCCGATGTGGACGGCGCCCTGGTCGGCGGGGCGAGTCTGAAGGCGGACGATTTTCTCGCCATCGTACGCGCGGGGATTCAGTGATTTTCGTATTGCGCTCGCCTGGCTGGACGCGAGCGCTAAACGCATGCAAGTTTTTTTCGCCGCCCCCTTGCATCCACCCATTGAATTCCAATAATATCCGTTCCCCCGAAGCGATTGACAGGTGGGGAGTCGTCCCCTTGATAAATCCTTCCTGAGGCTCCCATGGCTCAAGTATTCGTGCTCGACGTTCAAGAACGCAAATCGCGCGGTTCCAACGCTGCCAAACAACTTCGCAAGAAAGGCCTCGTCCCGGCGGTCATCTACGGCCACGGCGAAGCGACGACCTCGCTTAGCGTTCCCGGGCTGGAACTTTACAAGGCGATTCGTCAGGGTGTTCGCATCTTCGATGTGGCGTTCGGCGGCGCCACGCAGAAAGCGCTGTTGCGCGACGTGCAATGGGACCCGATGGGAAACGACATCCTGCACGCGGATTTCTATCGCGTCTCCGCCGACGAAACGATCACTCTCGAAGTCAAGGTTGAACTGCGCGGAACGGCGCCGGGCGTGACTGCGGGCGGCGTGCTCGTGCAGCAGATTCACAGTCTGTCGGTCGAGTGTTTGATTGTCAACATTCCAGAGTCGATTCGCGTGATGGTGAATGAACTGCAAATCGACCAGGCGGTTCACGTTCGCGAACTGAAGTTGCCAGAAGGCGTAAAGGTCAAAAACGATCCGGAAGCGATCATCGTGCAGGTAAGCAAGAAGATCGAAGAAGTCGTCGCGCCCGCCGCCGCGGCCGCCGCCCCGACCGAAGCCGCGGAACCCGAGGTCATCGGCCGGGTCAAGGAAGATGAGCCCGAGGAAGAAGAGAAGAAGTGATCTTCGTTTAGCCGTTCGCCTTTGGCGAACGCGAACTAAACGGGAGCGCGGCAATGAAACTGGTCGTCGGCCTCGGCAACCCTGGCAAGCGCTACGACGGAACTCGCCACAACGTAGGTTTTGCGGTTGTCGATCGCCTGGCCTCGGCGCCGGGCGTGAACGGTTTCCGCGAAAGGTTTGACGCCGAGGTTGCCGAGTGGCGCGAGGATGCCGAGAAGATTCTGCTGGTGAAGCCGTTGACGTTCATGAACCTCAGTGGCAGAGTGGTACGCGAGGTGGTTGATTACTACCAGATTGAACTCAAGGACGTACTGGTGATCTGTGATGACATGGCTCTGCCACTGGGCAAGCTCCGGTTTCGCGCCCGGGGCACTCACGGTGGGCATAATGGCCTACGCGACATCCAGCAACACCTGGGGACGACCGATTACTCGCGTCTCCGCATCGGCGTGGATGTTCCAGGCCACGAAGGAGACGCGGTCGACCATGTGCTCGGCAAGTTCAGGCCGAGCGAGAAGACGGTGATTGAGGATGCACTGCAACTGGCCGTCCAGGGCGTCGTGATGTGGGTCGGCCACGGCATTGAAAAGTGCATGAATGAGTACAACGCCTCGGAGAAATCGAATTGACGTAAGTCAGGCTTCCCAGCCTGACAGAACTCAAGAAAAAACGTCAGGCTAGAAGGCCTGACCTACGGAATCCTGACAGGAAAAAGCAAAATGCCTGCGAACGTTTACGAATGCATGTTCATCCTCGACTCCACGAAAGTGGCCGGCAACATGGAGGCCGCGGACAAGCAGATTCGCGGCCTCTTGGAGAAGCATAAAGCTGAGGTGCTCGTGAGCCGGCAGTGGGGCGACGATCGCAAGTTCGCCTACCCGATCAACAAGCATAAGAAGGGCATCTATTATCTAACCTACTTTTCGTGCGAGGGGAAGAATCTCGTAGCGATCGAGCACGATTGCGCCTTGAACGAGATGATTCTGCGGCTCATGATCCTGAAGATTCATCCGAAGCTGGTGGACACCATGCTGGCGCTCGCGAAGGGAGAACACGCGACCGCGCTTCACAACATGCAGGAAGAGCCCGCGGCAGTGGACGGGGTTCCCGAACTCGCCGGCGACCGCGGACGCAGACGTGAATCGCGCGGGTAGGCTTCGGTTTTGCTAGAATACTCCATGACCATCACCCAACCCAGCGGAGCATTCTCATGGCGAATCTCAACAAGGTCATGCTGATCGGGCGGCTTACCCGCGACCCCGAAGTGCGTATGTTTTCCAACGGCGGCAAGGTAGCCAAGTTCGGCTTTGCTGTCAACAACCGACGCAAGAACGCGCAAACAGGCCAATGGGAGGATGAACCGGTTTTTCTCGATTGCGAGGCATTCAACCGTGGTGAAACGGGCAAGTTAGCCGACCTCGTCGAACAGTATCTCCACAAGGGAAACCAAGCGTTTATCGAAGGACACTTGCAGTTCGATCAATGGACGTCTCAGGACGGCCAAAAACGCAACAAGCTGAAAATCGTCGTTGACAACGTCCAGTTTCTCGAACCGCGCAAGGACGGGCAGGGGAGTTACTCGCAGTCGCGACGCCAAGACGCCTCGCCGAGCGACTACGATCCAGGTCCTTCGGAGCCGTCCCATGACGCCGGACCGATTGACCCGCCCCCCGGCAAGAATGAAGACATTCCGTTTTAACGCCTTGAGCCGCGCACGAAGTAAGCGGCACCTTGGAGAGCCGCTTACTACGTGCGTGGCTCCGTGATTATGTGAGTAGGATTTGTCATGGCAACAAGACGACGCAATCAGGTACTCAAAGGCAAACACGGCGGCATGCAACTGCTGCTCACCGAGGATGTTCCGCACCTCGGCAAACAGGGCGATCTCGTCGAAGTCAAGCACGGGTACGGCCGAAACTACTTGCTCCCGCAGGGCCTTGCAACGCTGCCATCGGCGCACAACCTCAAGCTGCTCGAGTTGCACAAGAAGCGCGTGAACTTGGCCCGTGAAGCCAAGATTGCCGACCTCAAGGCGCTCGCCGAGCAGATCGCTCGCGTTCCGCAGCTGACGATTGAGGCCAACGCTTATCTCGTCCCGGGCGTCGAGGGCCAACCCGATACGCATCACCTCTACGGCTCCGTCGGAGAGAACGACATCTCGAAGACCCTCAAGGGGAAGAACCTCAAAGTCGAGCCGGATATGGTCAAGCTCCCCGGCATCATCAAGCAATGCGGTTTGTACGAGATCGAACTGCACCTCGGCTACGAGGTCATCTCAAAAGTCATGGTCATGGTCGTGCCGCAGAAGGACGACAAAAAGTAATCGAGCGAAATCGCTACAATAGACAGCCCGGCTGAACCAATCGGCCGGGCTGTGTTCGTTTACCATGCTACGCCGCAAGCGGCCATGCAGGAGGCAACTATGTATCCCGATCCGTCCGTCACGGACCGACTGCCGCCGCACAATCGCGATGCGGAGCGCAGTTTGCTCAGCAGCATGATGCGCGACAACAACATCATTCCCGAGGCCGTCAACCTCGTCAAAGCAGACCACTTCTACGTCTTCGGCCATCAAAAGATATTCGAGGCGATCACCAAGCTCAACGACGACGCCGGAAAGCCCGCTGACCTCGTGACGATTGCCGAATGGTTGACGCAAGCCAAGTTGATGGACGATGTCGGCGGCTACGGTTATCTCGCGGAGTTGTGGGACGCTGCTCCGAGTGCCGCTCATTATCGTCAGTACGCAGAGATCATTCGGCAAAAAGCGATCGTGCGCAACCTGATCCACGCGTGCACCGAGTTGCAGACCGAGGCCTATGATCAGTCCCAGCCGCCGGGTGAACTCCTCGATCAGGCCGAGCGCCGAATTCTCGAAATTGCCGAGATGGGCATCACCGGCGACACGATCACGCTGCACGATGCGCTGCAGGAAGCCTGGCACCGGCTTGACCAGCGAAAAAAGCAAGGCGAGCACGAGTTCAGCGGCATCGCGACCGGCTATCTCGATCTCGACAACCTCACCGCCGGCTTTCAGAACAGCGAGTTGATCATCCTGGCGGCGCGACCCAGCGTCGGCAAGACGGCGTTCGCCCTGAACATCGCACGCCACGTTGTCGTCGAGGAAGGCTTGCCCGTGCTTTTCGTAAGTCTCGAACAGGCGCGTGTCGAGCTCGCGGAACGCTTGATTTGCTGCCAGGCACGCGTCGACAGCCATCGCTTGCGCCGCGGTCATCTCGGCCATGACGACATCGAAAAGATTCACTCGGCCGGCGCCGTACTGAGCGAATCGCATTTGTTCATCGACGACACGCCGGGCCAGAGCATGCTCCGCATCGCGGCCAATGCGCGCCGGCTCAAGAAGCGCCATGGCATTCGCATGGTGATGATCGATTATCTCCAGCTCATCGATCCGGACGATCGCCGTGAGAGCCGGCAAGAGCAAGTCGCCGGCATCTCGCGACGTCTCAAATTCTTGGCTCGCGAACTGAAGGTGCCTGTGGTCGCCTTGGCGCAGGTGAACCGTAGCTCCGAGGATCGCCAGGATCATCGCCCACGCCTGAGTGATTTGCGTGAATCGGGCGCCATTGAACAGGATGCCGACACAGTGCTGATGCTCCATCGGCCCGATTATCACGAACCAGGGCAGCAAGAAGGCTTGGTCGAAGTGATCGTCGCGAAGCAGCGCAATGGCCCCACCGGCGAGGTGTCGTTGATGTATGTAAAGCAGTACATGCGCTTCGAGAACTTCGCCGTCGAGCACTCCGGCTACTCGGCTGGCGGGATTTGACGGCGATTTCTTGACGAGTCGACGTTACGTTCGCCTTGTCAAAGCTGAGCCAATAGCGATACAATCGGCGACGGTGCAAGGAGAATTCATGTTCCGCGTCGGCATCGGTCATGACACGCATCGGCTTGGGCCTGATCGCCCACTCATCCTGGGCGGGCTGCGCATCGAGCATTCGCGAGGCCTCATCGGCCATTCCGACGCCGACGTTGTGCTTCACGCGTTGACCGACGCGCTCCTCGGCGCCGCCGGCCTGGGCGACATCGGCGACGCATATCCGGACACCGATCCGCGCTTCAAAGACTGCGACTCGCGACTGTTCATCACCGAGACGCTTGCCAAGCTGAACGAGCGTGGCTGGAGCGTCGTCAACGTCGACTTGACAATCTTTGCGCAAGAGCCGAAGCTGGGGCCGATCAAGCAACGCATGCGTGCCCACCTGGCGGCCATGCTCGGTCTATCGGTGGATGCCGTAAACGTGAAAGCAAAGACAGGCGAAAAGGTCGGCGCCATTGGCCGAGCGGAGGCGATCGGATGTCATGTGGTAGTGTTGATAGCGAGAGAATAAACACGGAGGTTATCCGATGTGTAGCCTGTTCGCGACATTGGCGATTGTCGTTGCTGTACCGGAAGTTACACGGGGGCCGGACGGTGAGTCCGCCGTTCGCCCGGCATTCCGTCGATTCAACGCAGAAACCGATCGTTCATCGCGGGTAGTCCAACGGTTGTGCGGCCGTGTTCTTGGCGCCATGATCCGCGAGGGTATGGCAATGAGCGACGTTGAGCAGGTGCTCGGTTCGGGATTTAATATGGGCGCATGCCTAAACGCGAGCGGAATCACATTATGGTGTGAGTATTATGATCTCGGGATTATCGTCGTCTGTTATCAGAACAGCATGACTGCAGCGCGCGTGACCGATATTCGGTTTTGGCCGATAGTCGATTGAAAACGATGGGTCTTACGTGGCAGAAGGATCTCGATCGATGCAACACAATCTTCGCGTTTACAATACGCTGACTCGCCAGAAGGAGCCCTTCAAGACGGTCGTGCCGGGCAAGGTCAGCATGTACGTGTGCGGCCCTACGGTTTACAAGCCGAGCCACCTGGGGCATATGGTCGGCCCGGTTATTTTCGACACCGTCAAGCGCTATCTCACCTACCTCGGCTTTGAAGTCAGGTTCGTCGTCAACATCACCGACGTCGACGACAAACTTATCGTCGAAGCCCCCAAGCAAGGCATCAGCGTGTCGGAGTTGGCTGAGCGCATCACGAAGGACTACGTCGAAAACCTCAAGAAGCTCAACGTGACGAGCATCGACGCCATGCCGCGGGCGACGAATCATATCGGCGACATCGTCGACATTATCCAGGGCTTGATCGCCAAGGGCTACGCATACCCGGCCGGCGGCGATGTCTATTTCGACGTCACCAAAGACGATGACTACGGCAAGCTGTGCAACCGTGATCCGGAGCAACTCGAAGCCGGCACTCGCATCGAAGTCTCGGACAAGAAGCGCAGCCCGGGCGACTTCGCGCTGTGGAAGGCCGCCAAGCCGGGAGAACCGTCCTGGGACAGCCCGTGGGGAAAGGGCCGCCCCGGCTGGCATATCGAATGCACCGCCATGTCGATGCGGCTACTTGGCAAAACGCTGGACATTCACGGCGGCGGGCTCGATCTCCAGTTCCCACACCACGAAAACGAACTCGCGCAGTCCGAGTCGTTCAACGGCGTTCCGTTCGTCAACTACTGGATGCACAACGGCCTTATGCGCATTCATTCGCAGACGAGCAAGATCAAAGATGCCAAGCCTGGAGATGATGAGCCACAGAAAATGTCGAAGAGCCTCGGCAACGAAATCGTCGTGCACAAGCTATTCGAACGCGGCGTGCAGCCGGAGACGCTGCGGTTCTTTCTGCTGGCCACGCATTATCGCCGGCCGATCGATTACAGCGAGGATCGTCTTGCCGAGGTGCAGCGCGGCCTGGACGGATTCTATCGTTTCTTCGAGCGTTACGAGCGCATCACAAAGAGCAGCTTCTACGATCTGAGCCTCAAGCTCCCTCTGGCTCATCCGATTGGAGACGAATTCAGCGAGTTGCGCAAGCGATTTCTCGACCACATGGACGATGATTTCAATACCGGAGGCGCCGTCGGCGTGCTATTTGAGTTGCTGTCGGCTCTCAATCGCTACGTTGATCGCCATCAACTCGAAGGTGGCACGCCTTCGGGTCCGGAACGAGACGAATTTGCTTGGGGCATCGCCATCTTGCGAGAGCTAAGTCACATTCTCGGCTTGTTCATCGCGCCGATCGCGACACCGAAAGCCGGCGACGGCAGCCAGCAACTCGTCGACGGCCTGATGCAACTATTGATCGATCTGCGCGCCGAAGCGCGCAAGGCCAAGAATTTCGCCCTCGGCGATCAGATTCGCAAGCGCCTGACGGATATGGGCGTCACGCTTGAGGATCGCCCCGGCGGCACAATCTGGCGAAAGGGATAACCGTCAGAGCCTGAAGCGTCAGCGAAGAAAGAGCTTCCTTCGCTGACGCTTCAGGCTCTGACTGACGGTCATGGATGCGCAATGAACAACCCTCGCCGCATTCTCGGCATCGACCCAGGCCTAACGATCACCGGTTACGGCATCTTGGAGTACTCGCCATTGCGACCCATTCTGTGTGAGGCGGGAATCATCCGTACGGCTGATGATGCGGCGAACAGCCTGGAAGAAAAAGTCCTTTCTGTGTACAAAGGTGTAGTAGACGCGATCGCACAGTATCGACCCGAAGCAATGGCGGTCGAGCAGTTATACGCCCATTATGACCACCCACGCACGGCAATTCTGATGGGGCATGCGCGGGGAGTGATCTTCCTGGCTGCAGCCCAGCACGGGATGCCCGTCGTGAGTTACGCGGCCACCCAAGTAAAAAAGATCGTAACGGGAAACGGTCGAGCGTCCAAGGAGCAGGTGCAGCGAACGATCCAGCGTGAATTGGGGCTTGCAGTGCTGCCGGAACCACCCGATGTTGCGGACGCCATCGCGGTGGCGCTCTGCCATTACTATCAGTCAAGGATTGAATGATCACCAAGATCACTGGAAAACTGAATCGCGTGCTGGATGACGAGGTTCGCCTTCAGGTCGGGCCGATCGAGTACCAGGTGCTGGTTCCGGAGTTCATTCGCCGGTCGCTGCAGCATCAGCATGGTCAAGAAATCACGCTCTATACCAGCCATTACCTGGATGGCAATCCAGCGCATGGCCGAATGGTGCCGCGCTTGATCGGGTTCTTGGCCGAGGCTGAGCAGGAGTTCTTCGAGTTGTTTTGCACCGTGGACAAAGTCGGCGTGCGCAAGGCCATGAAGGCGTTCGTTCGCCCCGTGAAGGAGATCGCCGACGCCATCCAGCGACAGGACAACAAATGGCTAACGACGCTGCCCGGCATCGGGGCCGCGACAGCGGAGCAGATCGTGGCCACGCTACGCCGCAAGGTCACGCGTTACGCTCTCATGGCCAGCGGCGCCTCGGACACAACGCCTGCCGCACAAGGCATTGTTGCGGGCGATGTACTTGAAGATGCGTACCAAGCCTTGTTGAGCGTTGGTCACAGCCCACAGGAATCACGCGATCGCCTCGACAAAGTCCTCGCGGGCGGCAAGAGTTTTCAATCCGTAGAAGAGATCCTGCTGGCGATCTACTCTCACCAGTAAACGTTCAGCCGCTCGCCGTCGGCGAGCGTGATCCACAGGCGCCGATATGGCTCGACAAGCGATTGTACAGGGCGACGCGGCAGGCGACGACGAAAAACGTCGCGATGCCGCCCTGCGCCCACGCTTGCTACGTGAAGTCATCGGTCAGGCATCGGTCAAGCAGCGGCTCGAAATCTTGCTAAAGGCCGCAAAAAAACTTCGTGAACCGTTGTCGCACATGATCTTCGATGGTCCGCCAGGCCTCGGCAAGACGACCTTTGCCACCGTTTTGCCCAACGAGCTTGGCACCACCATTCAGATGACCAGCGGCCCCGCGCTAACCAATCCGAAGGACCTGCTGCCGTTTTTGACTAATGCAGCCGAGGGGTCAATTCTTTTCATTGACGAGATTCATCGCATGCCTCGGGTCGTCGAGGAGTTCATTTATCCCGCCATGGAGGACTTTCGCATCGACATAGTGCTGGGGGAGGGGATCAACGCGCGAACGCTATCAATGCCGCTGAAGCGATTCACCCTGATCGGCGCCACGACACGGAGTGGTATGCTGTCGGGCCCGATGCGCGATCGATTCAAGATCCACGAGCACCTGGATTATTACACGGTCGAGGAACTGGCGCAGATCGTGACAATCAACGCCGCCAAACTAAAGACGCCGATCGCCGCGGATGCTGCTCAGGAGATCGCGCAGCGAAGCCGCGGAACACCGCGCATCGCCAACTCGCGCTTATGGTGGACGCGCAGCTATTCCGCCAGCGAGCACGATGGAACGATTGACCTAACCACAGCCCGAGCAGCATTGACGATGGCGGAAGTCGACTTGCAGGGATTGGACAAGCAAGATCGCCGCTATCTGGACACCTTGATCAGCGTTTTCGAAGGCGGGCCGACGGGAGTGGAGGCATTGGCGGCCACCATGAATCTGGCATCCGATACGTTGAGCGATGAGATCGAGCCCTATCTGTTGCGCGAGCAGATGATCGTCCGCACCCCGCGTGGCCGCATGGCGACGCAGAAAGCCTACCTGCACCTTGGCAAGCCGTATCAGCCTAAGGATGGCGAATCGGGGCAAGGCTCGTTGTTTGAATGAACTATTGCAAGACTCGGCAAACTGGCTCGGCCTATCAACGGCTATCGACAGTATACGTGCGTTTATTGGCTAATGAGGAATTGTATTCGATTGCTAGCCAAACTCATTGGCTTTGACTAGATTAACACAAACACGCTGTACACCTGGCATCGGCGTTACAGCGGTTGTGGGACTGGTATAGGAGAAAAAGGACGTTCCCGCTTTTCCCCGGCCGCATTGGATATCGTTACCCTTTATTGGAGAGCGGCACTGGATGTCACGCACTTTAACACTCCTCTTTCGTCGTGATCCATCACGTGACCATGAGAAAGGCAACATACGCTTTGAAGGCTATGTGCCGCTCTGGCCCGATGGACGGCCCGTGGCAGTTGGTCTCGATGCCTTTTGCAAGCATGGGCAGCGGCTGTTGGGGCTCGGCAAGCACCTGGCCGGGTGCACCGAAAAACTCGTCAAGCTGGTGTGTTTGCCGTTGTCCGGGCGCGACGATGACTTGAATCGCATTCCCGGATACCGGGTACGCCGGTTCTTCATTGTCCGCACTGGCTCGATCGGCCGCCTTCACTTCATGGACGGTACGCCGACCGCGTCAACGTTCGAACTCGGGCAGGACGATCCACGCGTTATTCACTGGATCGGCCTGAATGAACTGGAGGACGGCGAAACGCAATGGATCGACTTAGCCGCCGTCGAGGTCAACACAGCGATCACACAGCGCAAGCGATTGCAGCCAGCATAGGCCTTGATCTTTTAGCCCCGCTTCGCCGCGGCGGGGCTAAGAGTCTATCCGGGTAGGTCTGTGGGGCACGTTCTCAACGTGCCGCGTCCCGTGTTTTCCCGGGTTATGGCACGTTAGAAACGTGCCCTACGTGGGTCGCCGGATAGACTCTAAATGACGGCTAGCCGCCGATCGCGTGCATCGTTCTATCCGGCTTCATGAAGCGCGCGGTGTTAATCTCGTGCCCTTCCCACTTCTGCCAAACGTTGCCTCGCACGATTGCGGCAATCTCGTCTTGACTCGTCTTCCCGCGAAGCATCGGTTTCAGGTCGATTTCGGTCAAAGCGAAGAGACAATTGCGCAGCCTGCCCTCCGCAGTGAGCCGAAGTCGATTGCAGCTCATGCAAAAGGGCCTGGACACCGACGCGATGATGCCGACGCGACCGCCGCCGTCGATGTAATCAAAGTCTTGCGCCGGGGCCTTCGGATCGTACTTCGCGGCCGGCGCCAGGGCGCCGATGTGCGTTTCGATTTGATCCAGAATCTCGCGGCCAAAGTAGACTTTGTCGCGTTCCCACAGATCGGCGCCGATCGGCATGTACTCGATGAAACGCATTTCCAGATGATGCTGCCGAGCGAAACGGGCCAAGGGGATCACTTCATGCTCGGTGATGCCGCGAATGCTGACGGCGTTGATCTTGATGGGATGGAAACCGGCTTGCTTGGCTGCGTGAATCCCTGCGATTACGTCGTCCAGGCCGTCGCGCCGAGTAAGTTGGCGAAAATGCTCGTGATTCAACGTATCGAGGCTGATATTGATGCGGCGTAGTCCAGCATCAAATAGGGCTTGTGCTGAAGGCGCCAGCAGGATGCCATTCGTCGTCAAACCGACATCGTGAATGCCGGGTATTTCGGATAACATCGACACCAGGCGCGGCAGTTCACGGCGCATGAGAGGCTCGCCACCGGTTAACCGCACCTTGTTGATGCCGAGCGGCGCCACCGCTTTGACGAATCGCGCAATCTCCTCAAAAGACAGAAGTTCGCGCTTGTCCATGAACGCAACTTCTTCCGGCATGCAATAAGTGCAGCGCAGATTGCAACGATCAGTCACGCTGATGCGCAGGTTATTGTGGATCCGGCCAAACGTGTCGATGAGCGGTCCCTCGCGAGGGGCCTCATCGATTGGCAGGGGATCGAGAACAGGCAAGTTCATTTTCGCCTACGAACTACTCGGCGCCGGGGTGGACCCACTCGGTCGTTCCGTCAGCCCAGTTTTCTTTTTTCCAGATCGGCACGAGTTCCTTCAGCCGATCGATCGCATAGCGACATGCCTCGAACGCCTCGCCGCGATGCGGACAACTGACCGCCACCGCAACGCTAACATCACCGATTTCGAGGTGCCCTAGCCGGTGTTCCAAGATAATGTCGCCGACCGGCCAGCGCCGGCGAGTCTCCGCCTCGATCTCCGCCATTTTTTTTTCAGCCATCGCAGGATAAGCGTCGTAATCCAGAGCCACGGTGACACGTTCGCCCGTAAGATCGCGCACAGTGCCGAGGAAAACGACCACGGCCCCGCAGTCGCCGCGGCGAACCGTTTCGGTGAGGGCATGATAATCAATGATGTCCCGCGTCAATCGAATCATGCTGCCCTTATTCTAGCCGCCACTCACTGGGGGCAACAGGGCGACCTCGGCGCCATGCGGAATCGCGACATCGTCGTCAGCGAACTCATTGTTGACGGCGAACACCGACTTTTCCACGATACCGGCAAGCTGCGGGTACTGCTTCATGAGCCCCAAGCGCACTTCCCCAACCGTAGCGGCATCGGCGACAGTGATACGATCCGTCCCGAGCTGATCCCGAATCCGAGCAAACAACAGCACGGTCATCACAGCACCAGTTCTCTAATCGGTTCTCGCAAGCGCTCGGCGATCTGCGGCATCAAGCCATACGCCAGGGCAAGATACTGCACGGGATGCAGCGTTCGTTTCTTGCCCACATCTTCCATCTGCATTCGACACGTGCTGCATTCGGAGGAGCCATGCGTGTGCGTCGGTTCGCGAAAACGCGCCAGCATCGGAGCGCCCGCTCGCAGGGATATTTC
>VGZI01000102.1 GCA_016872605.1 Planctomycetota bacterium | reverse complement strand
GGTTACGTCGGCGTAGGCGGCGCTCCGCGCACCACCTACGACAACTTCAATGCGGAGCGCATGGATCCGACGCTGTTCAGCGATGGTTTCAACCGCGGGAACGCCGCCAACCTGGGAGCGCATTGGACGAACCTCAGCGGCGCCGTCGGCATCGTCAGCAACCAGGCGAAGGCCGCGAGCGTCGGCACGAACCTCGCCGTCCGGCATGGCATCGTGTTCAATGACGTCAAACTCGAAGCGGCCGTGACGGTGCTCAACACCGGCTTCAGCGAAGCCGGCCTGGTCGCCCGCGCCTTGCCGGTCGCGCCCGGCGCCAACTACTACTATGCCGCCCTGGAAGGCAACAACGGCAGCTTCTCGGTCGCCATCTACAAGGTGGTGAACAACGTCAAGAGGAATATCGGCAACGTGGCGTCTATCGTCCCCTTCGCTACCGGCAAGCTGCGTTTCGAGGCCGTCGGCAATTCGCTCAAGCTGTTCTTCAACAATGTGGAGCGGGTGAACGTCGTGGACAACACCTACCAGTCTGCCGGCCTGGCCGGCCTGCGCGGTTCCAGTGACGCCATCTTCGACAACTTCACCATGGCATGAGAAGTCGGCACGACAGAATGAGAAAGGGGACGCAACACTTTTTCGAGGTCTGGAAACGGCGCTCTCGCCAGTATCGCGCGCCGATGCCGGAAAAGCGATGTCGGTTGCGAAAAGAATCACCGGATTCGTTGCATTTCGCGAGGGGAGTGTGTGCGTGGGTGGGCGCAACGAATCGGTTCATCGTGATGTGCGTCAAGACGTTGCGTCGAAGAAATTCGTTGCACGGGGTATAGTGTCAACCGGCACCTTTCGGAGCTCGGCTCGCCGGTCATCACAACTTCCCCACCTTCACTCCCGCTCCGACGTTCGCCATCCCCGGCCCATAGTAATCGCGTGGGCGATTGAACGGCAGGATCATCGGCTCCTCAAACGGCCGGAACGGGACCAGGGCGGCGATCGTGTCGAGGCGGCGCAGCAGGTCGGCGGGGAGCGGGCCCTTTTCGACGGCATCGACGGCCGACTCGACTTGGGCCGCCGTCTTCGGGCCGATCAAGACGGTGTGGGCGTCGTCGCATGAGATAGCGAAGCGCAGGCACAGCTCGACGATCGACATTCCGGCGTCGTCGAGGAGCTTGTAGAACTCCAGGAACTGGTGCTGACGCGGCTTCGACAGCCAGGCCGGCCTGGCGCGGACGATATCGTCGTAACGCCGGCCGAGGCCGCCTTGCTGCAGGACCGATCCGAGAACGACGCCCATGTTCTGCTTCTTGGCGTCGGGCAGAATATCGTGCGTGGCCTCGCGGAAGAGGGCGCTAAAGTTGAACGCGGTCAGCACGACATCGAATCGGCCGGAGCGCAGCCGGTGGGCCAACTCAGTCGCCGTCGTGCCGCCCAGGCCGGTGTAGCGAATCACCCCCTCTTGCTTGAGCCGATTGAGCACGTCGATGACGGGGCCATAGACCGCATCGGGATCGCTCCACCAGTTGTACTGCAGCGGACGGTCCGGCTCATGGACGAAGAGAATGTCGATCACGTCGCGTTCAAGCAAGCGCAGGCTCTCCTTGACTGAAGCGATGAGTTGGTCCTTGTTCTGCGGATCAAACGGCTGCGGCCGGCCGCCGAGCTTGGTGGAGAGAATTGTCGGCGTCTTGATGGGGCCGATGATCTTGCCCAGGATCTCTTCGCTATTGGCGTAGGCGGGGGCGGTGTCGAAGTAGTTGATGCCGAGCCCGATGGCGATGTGGACGGCGTCGAGGCTTTCCTGAAAGCCGGGGCCGAGCGAGGAGGTGAACAGGCCGCCGAAGGCAAGTTCGCTGACCTCGATGTCGGTTTTGCCTAGAATGCGTCTACGCATGATGTGCCTGCCTAGGTGTCATCCCAACTAGCCCGCAGCGCCAGCAAGGGATCGTGCCCTTGCTGGCGCTGCGGGCTAGTAGTCGCACTTGGAAATCTCTCCTGCCATGATACGCAACTTTCTCGCCATCGGACTCGTTGTCATATGCTGCTGGTTCGCTGGCGGCCAAACGGCCAAGGACAAGGGAACCCCTGCCAAGCTCTCGCCCGCCGACGCGGCCAAGTCGTTCAAGGTGACGGACGATCTGCGTTTCGACCAGGTGCTGACCGAACCGGTGGTCAAGCAGCCGCTATACATGACGTTCGACGAGCGCGGCCGACTGTGGGTCGTGCAGTACGTTCAATATCCGCATCCGGCCGGGCTGAAGATCATGAGTCGGGATGTGTTCTGGCGCATCGTGTACGATCGCTTCCCGCCGCCGCCGACCAAGTCGATGCCGGGCGAGTTTCGCGGCAGGGATGTCATTTCGATCCATGAGGACACGAAGGGGACCGGCGTCTACGACAAGCACACGGTGTTTCTCGACGGGCTCAACATTGTCACGTCACTGGTGCATGGCCGAGGCGGCGTGTGGGTGCTCAATCCTCCGTACCTGCTCTTCTACAAGACCAAGGACGATGTGCCGATCGGCGATCCCGAGGTGCACCTGCAGGGCTTCGGCCTGGAGGACACGCATTCGTGTGCCAACAATCTGCGTTGGGGTCCCGACGGTTGGCTCTACGGCGCCCACGGCAGCACCGTGTCGGCCCACGTCACGCGGCCCGGAACCAAAGACGCGCCGATCCAGATGATCGGTCAGCACATGTGGCGCTATCATCCGGAGAAGAAGCGTTTCGAGATCTTCGCGGAGGGCGGCGGCAATGCCTTCGGCGCCGAGTTCGACGCCCAGGGCCGGCTCTACTCCGGCCACAATGGCGGCGATACGCGCGGCTTTCACTACGTGCAGGGCGGCTCGTATCGCAAAGGCTTTGAGAAGCACGGTGTTCTCGCCAATCCCTATTCCTTCGGTTTCTTCGAGGCGATGAAGGCCAACAAGTCGCAGCGTTTCAGCCATTCTTGGGTACTGAACGAGGCGGAGCGCCTGCCGGCGAAGTACCGTGGCCAACTTTTCGCGGTAGAGCCGATTCATGGTCGGGTCATGCTCAGTGCGGTCACGCCGGACCGCTCGTCGTTCGAGACGAAGGACCTGGGCCCAGCGGTTTCGAGCAGCGACACGTGGTTTCGCCCCGTCAACATCAAGCCGGGACCGGACGGCTCGCTCTACGTCGCCGATTTCTACGAGGCCAAGATCGCTCACGGCGGTCACAACGACGGCGTCATCGATCGGGAAACGGGCCGCGTCTATCGGCTCACGGCCAAGGACGCGAAATTCACCAAGCCGGTCGACCTCGGTAAGAAGTCATCCTTGGAGCTAGTCGAGTTGCTCAAGAGCGACAATCGCTGGGTGCGCGAGATGGCGCAGCGGTTGCTTGCCGACCGCAAGGACCGCTCACTGGTGCCGATGTTGGTCGGGCAGGTCTTGGAGGGCCGAGGGCAACTTGCGCTCGAATCGCTGTGGGCGATCCATCACTTGGCTGGCGTCAATGCGGATCTCGTGGAAAAATCGCTCAACCACCCCGAGCCGGCGGTGCGGGCCTGGACGGTGCGATTGCTTGCCGACGATTTCCAGCTCGGCGACAAAACGGCGAAATGGATCGCTGATGCTGCTCGCACCGAGAAGAGCGTGCATGTTCGCAGCCAATGGGCATCGAGCGCCAAGCGCGTGTCGGCGGCGGAAGGCTTGCCCATTGTGCAAAGCCTCTTGATGCGCGATGAAGATGCGAGCGACATTCATGTGCCGCTCCTGCTCTGGTGGGCCATCGAGAAGAACTGCGCCAAGGATCGCGACAAGGTGCTTGACATGTTCCGCGAGTCGTCGCTTTGGCGAGCGAAAATCGTCGAAGACACGATCCTGTCTCGGCTGATGAAGCGATTCGCTATGGCCGGCTCGCAAAAGGACTATGAAACCTGCGTGGAGCTATTCCGCCTCGCGCCGGAAAAGAAACATGGACTGATTCTGCTCAAGGGTTTTGAGGAAGCGTTCAAGGGACGCTCGATCACGGGGTTGCCGAACGAGCTGGTCGCGGAGATCGCCAAGCTCGGCGGCGGCTCGGTGGCGTTCGGTGTTCGCCAAGGCAAGGCCGATGCCGTCAACAAGGCGCTCGGCATCATCCAGAATCTTAAGGCCCCGCTAGCCGAACGCGTCGAGTTGATCGAAATCCTGGGCGAATCGAAGGAGCCGCGCAGCCTGCCGGTGATGCTGTCATTGCTGTCCGCCAAAGAGTCGCCGACGTTGCACAAGACGACGCTCGGCGCACTTCAGTCCTACAAGGACGACAAGATCGGCAGCGAGGTGGTCAAGCTGCTGCCGACGATGGCGCAAGACGTGCGCGAGGTCGCCGAATCGCTGTTGGTCGGCCGGCGCGAATGGAGCCGGCAACTTTTGACTGCGGTCGATGCGGGGTCGATCGCGCCGAAATCGATTCCGCTGCCGACGTTGCGAAAGCTTCTTCTGCATCGCGATGATCAAATCGCCAAGCTCATCAAGAAACACTGGGGCGAGGTCAAGGGCGCGACGACCGAGCAGATGCGCAAAGAAATCGATCGGCTCGCCGATGTTGTTCGCGTCGGCAAGGGCGATCCGTATCCCGGCAAGAAACTGTTCAGCGCCAAATGCGCTAACTGCCATGCGTTTCACGCCGTCGGTGGCATCGTCGGCCCCGATCTGACGCCGTTCAAACGCGACGACGTGCCGAATCTTCTATTGCACATCGTCAATCCGAATGCCGAGATTCGCGAGGGCTACGAAAGCTCCGTGGTCATCACCGAGAGCGGCCGCACGTTGAGCGGCATCGTCATCGAGAAGGATGCTCGCGTGGTGGTGTTACGCAGCGCCGAGGGACAGCGCATCGTGCTCGCCAAGGAGGACATCGAATCGATTACGGTGTCGGGCATCTCGCTAATGCCGGAGGGGCTGTTGCAGGGGATGAGTGACCAGGAAGTGCGCGACCTGTTCGCGTATCTGCGGTCGGGCCAGCCGCTGAATGAGCGGAAGTGACGGGGCGCGAAACCGCCAGGCGAGGACAACTACGCTTGAGCGCCTCTTCCAACGCCGAAACTGCGAGTCGCCTGATCACGGAAGGGAACGTCCACTTCCACCGAGGGGACTATCTCGCAGCCATTGCTTCCTACACCGAGTCGATCCGGCTTCATCCCACTCCGGCCGGATACGATGGACGGGCCAAAGCGTGCCTCCAACGCAACGAGCTTGGCCAGGCAATTGCCGACTGCGATGAAGCGATCCGCCTCGATCCAGCGTTTTTTCTGGCTTTCGTGACGCGAGCCGTGGCGCACTTCTTGGGCGGCGACATCGATCGAGCCATTGCCGACAACACGGAGGCGATTCGGCTCAATCCCAATTACGTGGTCGCCTATCGCAATCGCGGGCGGGAGTACAGTCAAAGCGGCGACTACAAGCTGGCCATCGCCGACTATACCGAAGCCATTCGACTTGAGCCGAAGAACGCGGGCGCCTATTCGGATCGCGGCTACGTCCAGGCCATGCTGGGAAACTATCAGGAGGCGATCACCGACTGCACGGAAGCCATTCGCCTCGATCCGAACCTGGCTGTCGCGTATCACAATCGTGCGCTAGCGTATCGCGCCATCGGCGACGAGGGCCGCGCCCAGGCCGACATCGCGACGGGAAATCAACTGGCGCCGGCTTGGCAATCCACGTGGACCTCGATTCTCGTGTTCTGGCTCATCGTTATCGCCGGCGCCATCGGATTGGTGTACCTCATCAGCCTTGCGGGGCAGCGTCCGTGAAGACGGCAGGGTGGAAAGCCTGACCTACCGCTTGCATCGCGCAGGCTGGGCTGGTAGAGTAGGCAAAACTCATTACGCTTTGCCAGCGAGGATTCGATGAACAACCAGGACGGCAACTCCTCCCGCGCCACCATCGCGCTTACGCTGTTGGTGCTGATCAATCTCTTCAACTACATCGATCGGCAGGTGTTGGCCGCTGTCGAGTCGAGCATGGAGGAGACTTTCTTTCCCGAGAGCGAGTATCCGCGCGATCCCGTGACCAAGCAACGGCTCGATAAGACCATTGAAGGCAAGATGGGGTCCTTGAATACCGCGTTCATGGTCTCGTACATGCTCATCGCTCCACTCTTCGGCTTTCTTGCCGACCGCATGCCGAGGTGGATGCTCGTCGGCATCGGCGTCATCGCGTGGAGTTTGGCGACCGGAGCGACCGGCCTCGCGGGAACGTTTGTCCTCTTGTTCCTTACACGCTGTCTAGTCGGCGTTGGCGAAGCGGCATATGGGCCGGTCGCGCCCACCGTTATCTCCGATATGTACCCCGTGGAAGAGCGCGGCAGCAAGATGGCGATCTTTTACGTCGCGATTCCGGTTGGCAGCGCCCTCGGCTATGTCATCGGAGGCTTGGTCGCGAAAGAGACCGGCGACTGGCGCTGGGCGTTTTACGTCGTCGTGCCGCCGGGGATACTGCTAGGACTGTGGTGTTTCTTCATGACCGACCCACCCCGCGGCGCGGCCGACGTCGGCGCAGTCGATCGCACGGCAAGCTGGAACGACTATCTGACGGTTCTCAAGACGCCGTCGTATCTGCTGACGACGCTCGGCATGACGGCGATGACATTCGCGATGGGCGGCATGGCCTTTTGGATGCCTCGCTTCGGCGTGCAACGCCAGGAGACGCCGGGCATGACGCCGCAGGAGATCGAATCGCTCAAGGCCGAGGTGAACCTGTGGTTTGGTGGCATCGTCGTCGTCTCGGGATTGGCGGCTACCGTGCTCGGAGGCATCGCCGGCGACAAGCTCAAAGAGAAGATTCCGGGCGCCTACTTTCTCGTATCGGCCATTGCGATGGGGCTGGCGTTTCCGTTCATCCTCGCGGCAATCTGGACTCCGTTTCCGATGGCATGGATCTTCATCTTTCTCGCATGCTTCTGCCTTTTCTTCAATACCGGGCCGACGAACACCATCCTGGCGAACGTCACGCATCCCTCGATTCGGGCCAGCGCATTTGCATTGAACATCCTGATCATCCACGCCCTGGGCGACGCGATCTCGCCGCCCATCATCGGCCTGATCAATGGTTACACGGGCGATATGACCGTCGGGTTTGTGACCGTCTCGGTGATGTGCCTGGTCGCATCCTTGCTTTGGTTCATGGGCATGAATTATCTCGAAGCCGACACCGCTGCCGCCCCGGCGCGCATCGGCCCACCGGCGACGTGAGGTTCTTGCCTTGATCGAATTGCGTTCACAGGGTGCCGTGCGGGCGCTAAACGATGGCGGAAGAAAAACGCCGGGCGACAAGTACGACTTGTCGCTCCGGCGTTTCGATGGCTCGCGAGAATGAGAGTTACGGTCGGCTACTTCTGAATCGTCGGCAGATCCTTGACGATTGCCTCAACCGCTTTCGGGTTGAAGTCGTTCTTGCGGTAGGCATGGTTCGCCTTGACGACGCCGCCGGTATAGAGCAGCACGGTCACTTCCGCGTCTTTGCTGATCTTGTAGGCTTGCGGACCGGCCGGATTGTCGATCGCCAGAACGGTTTTCTTTATGCCGTTCTTCTGGGCGAATTTGAGGGCGGCATCCTTGATGTTCTCGTCGTCGCTTAGGAAGACGACGAAGCTGTTGACGCCCTTGGCAGAATCAAGTTTCTTGACCAAACTGGCCAAGTTGTCGCTGGTCCCGCGAGCGAAGACCGCGGCGACAGAGCTTCCGCCGTACTGTCAGACCAAGCAGTGTTTCTTGTCTTTGGCAGCGCCCGTCACATTGAGCGGATGGAACGGCGACGTATTGCCGCCGACGGGGATGCCGGATTTGAGGGGTTCACCCGCTTCGCTCACCGTCAAGGCGAGCGCCGCGAGAACCACCCCTCCCATGAGGAGGCGTGCTTTCATCACGATACCTTTCTTGAAAAAAGATTGCCGCGAACCGTGGGCATCATCTTAGACGATGGACCGTACGAAATGATTCATTCGGCGCATACGGCCGCGGGCTTTGTCGTAGGGTGCGTGAAACGCACCATTCGAGGACGGCGTCCAGCGGAACGGTGCGTTTCACGCGCCCTACGTGGCTACTCGTTCTGAGCAAGATGCACCAGGAAGGCAAGCTGTTCGAGTTGAACGGCCAGATCGACGGTGACGAGGCTGACTGCACCCGGCAAGCGAAGCGTTACGGGTGCGAAGTTGAGAATGCCCTTGATTCCCGCAGCAACCAGGGAATCGGCGACCGATTGGGCGTTTTCCGCCGGGACTGCGACGACGCCGAGCTCCGCCTGCGTGGCTCGCACGACGCTCGAGACGTCATCCATGGCGTGCACGGTCAAGCCCTCGACCGCTTGGCCGATCTTGCGAATGTCTGCATCGAACAGGGCGACGAACTTAAAGCCCTGTTCGCCAAAACCGCGGTAACGCAACAATGCGCGGGCGAGGTTGCCGACGCCGACCACCACGGCAGTCCAGGCGCGGTCCACGCCGAGACGATGGCGCAACGCGGTGATGAGTTCCTGCGTATAGTAACCGATGCCGGGCTGGCCGAGATTACCGAGGTAGGCGAGGTCTTTGCGAACCTGTGCGTCGTTGATGCCGAGCGCCTCGCCGAGTTGGCTGCTGGAGACGACCTGAAGCCCCTCGGCATTCCAGCGTTCGAGGTGGCGCAAGTAGAGGGAGAAACGCTGGACGCTGGCCCGCGAGAGTTTCGCTTCCGGGGCCGCATTCCCATTGTTCGCTGGCACTGCTTCGTGCTTGCTCATACGAATGTCATCAAAACAAGGATCTCGTCCACTGGCCATTCATCCTAAACGTATGTTTCTAATCGGTCAAGGATGATTGTGCCCAAATGTACAAAGTTTCAAAGTGTGAAGCACTACATGGCAACGGACAGACGCCTTCTTGGGATATTCGCCAAGCAGCCGATCGCTGGGTTGGTGAAAACACGGCTTGCCGCGGCGAGATCGCCGGAGTGGGCGGCTGGCGTTGCCGAGGCGTTCTTGCTCGATTCCCTGGATCGCTTCGCCCGAGTCGAAGCCGACCGGACCATCGTCTACGCGCCGCCATCGGCCGCTCCGTACTTTGAGAGCATTGCGATGCAGCGATACGCACTACTTCCCCAGGCCGACGGCGATCTCGGTCAACGGCTCGCGGCGTTATTCCAAACGGCTCGCTCCGACGCATACGCGCGCATCGTGGTCATTGGGAGCGATAGTCCAACCATGCCGACGAAATTCGTCGACCTCGCATTCGAACGCCTGAACGACCACGATGTCGTCATCGGCCCGGCGTTCGACGGCGGGTACTATCTCATCGGCTGCCGTGCTCGCGAGTTTCCTATTTTCACTGGCATTCCATGGAGCACGCCGGACGTTCTGGCTGCGACCCGGCAACGCCTCGTGGAGACATCGGCCAAGATCGCCTATTGCCCCGAATGGTACGATGTCGATACGTTCGACGATTGGCTCAATCTTTGTCGCCATGTGCGGGCCATGCGTGCGGCCGGCATTGATCCCGGCCTCTCCCACACGAAAGCATGGATCGACTCAGAGCCTGAAGCGTAAGCGAAGGATGGAAGCGTCCTTCGCTTACGCTTCAGGCTCTGACGAGGAAATGAACATGAGCCACGATGCTCTCGAACTGTCCGTCCTGGTCACTTCGTTGCCCACACCCCCCGAGCAAGCGATTGCTGAAATGCAGCGGCTCGGGTTTTGCCGAGTTGACCTGATCGGCAAATCGACTCGTCCGGAGGCGGAACGGCAAGCGCTCGCCGATTCGGGGTTGATCGTCGATTGCGTGGCCCTCGGGCGCGACCTGCCCGACGGTTGTTCGCTCGATACGGCTGACATCACCGTTCGACGACTCGCCGTGGCCGAGGTCGAGAAGCAGATCGCCGAGGCGGCGCAAATCGGGGCGAGGGTCGCCTACCTTGTCCCCTGCAAGGATGCCGCTCGACTCCCGGCTTTCGCCGACGCCTGTCAGTCGCTGGGCGCGTTTGCTAGGGCCCGGATGATCCAACTCTGCGTCGAACATTTTCCCGGCAGCGCCTTGCCGACTGCCGCCGCGACGCTCGAGTGGCTCAGGCTACTTGACTTGAACGACATGAAGCTCGTGCTTGACCTCGGCCATTGCTTGATTAGTCGTGAAGACCCGTCCGAGGTCGTGAGGCAAGCGGGCGATCAACTCGGCTACGTGCAGCTTGACGATAACGACGGCGTCAACGACGTCCACTGGCCGCTCCTGACCGGCGCCTTGACGGACACGATGCTGCGTGACTTCCTCCATCACTTGAGTGCTTCACGCTACCGTAACGGCATCGCGTTGGAGCTGAACGCAAAACTTCCCGATCCCATTCGGAATCTGACTACGAGCAAACAGATCGCAGCGTCGATGTGGATGTAATCGGCTCACTTCGGCAACATTGGCGTGATTTCTTTGCCGGTCGCGACATCCCAGAGGCGCAGCAGGTCGCCATTCCCTTCGGCGAGTTTCCTGCCATCGGGCGAGAAGGCAAGCGTTTGCGTGTCGCCGGGCCATCGCTGATTGGGCGTGACGGTGGCGTCGCCAAGGACGTGGAGTCGCTTTCCAGACGCCACGTCATCCAAACGGATGGCCCGAGCGTTGCTCGTTCGCATGGCCAGCATCTTGGCGTCGGGCGAAAAGGCGAAAGCGACATACACGCCCTGCTGGACGGCGGGCAGTCGGCGAATTTCCTTCTCCGCCGTGAAGTCAAGCAAGCGAGCCGTGCCGTCCGAACTGGCCCATGCGACGAGAATGGTGTCATCGGCGCGGTAGGCCAGGGCAGCGATGCCGAAGCCGGTCCGCGCGTCGAGGAACGGGTTGTTCAGGCGAAACCGGGACTGCACGAGTTCTTTGCCTCGGTTCGCGCCGAACTGCCAAAGGCGAACCGTGCCGAGCTGCTGGCCGTCCTGTGTGACGTGGACGGAGCACAGGCTGAGATTGTCGTTCAGAAAGAGCAAGCTGTCGTCGCAGTTGGCGCCCCCCGCGAAAAAGTTGCCGTGGAAGGGCCGCAAGCTCGACGGCTCGCCGAACGAGCGTAGCAGTTTACCCTCGGCGATGCCCACGATGTGGATCGACTGATCTTTGCTGCGGATCGCCAGCGCCTTGCCATCCGGCGAAAATGCCAGGCAGACGACGCCGAGTACGCGCGATTTCTTGTCGGCATTCAGGTCGATAACGCGATCCGGCTTCCCGGCAGCGACGACAAGCAATCGGATTCGCCCTTCTTGGGTCGCGATTGCCAGCAACTGTCCATCGGGCGATAGGGCGAAGAGCGCCGGCCCGAGCGATTTCGCCGCCGGCGCCGTTGCGAAGCGGCGCTGCTCCTTGCCGGTCGATACATCGAATAGGCGGACGGTCCCGTCCTTCGTTGCGGTAAGAAGTTGCTCGTCGGATTCGACGAAGCGCACGAACGAGACGGGAGCATCGTGTTGCCACGCCGGTTTTTGTTGTGCCGTGCATTCACCCGGCACGGCGCAAAACGCTAATCCGATCGACACGGCGAGATGCTTGAACATCATGACAATCAACCTCGAACCTTGGCGACCATGAAGCGAAACACGTCAGGCTGGAAAGCGTGACCTACTTCAGCGGAACAGTGCGGAACTCCAGGCGTTTGCCGTCCATGATAATCCAGCGGCCCGCGCCGGCGCTGTGTTTGCCGAATGCCGACTGCAAAATCTCGGTCGCGGCGTCGCCCGTGCAGTGCGCGGGGATGACAATCTTGACCTTGAGTTCGTCGAGCCGATTCACGACCTTGCGAATCTCATCCGCCTGCGTCTTGAGCAGATGAAAGCCTCCCAGAAGCACGCGGATCGAATCCTTCTTGCGCTGCTTCTGCGCCGCCTCGACCATCTTGACGATGCCTGGATGCGAGCAGCCGACGATCATGACCAGGCCCTGCGACGTTTCCAGGAGCAACGCTTGCTCTGGGGGCAGACCGTCGATCGGCCCCGTCGAGTAGACGCCCGGCATCAGCTCGAACGGTCCCTTAACGCGATTCGGCTTCATCTTCACCTGATCCGCGGCGTGAAACGCTTCGATGCCGAACGAATCGAGAAAGTGGACCTTCATGGCCGGGTTCTTCTCGAACACCCAGTAAATGCCACGGCGATGATCGTCGTGGTGGTGCGAAATGAACGCCTCGTCGATCGACTTGGGATCGATCTTCATTTTGTCCATGTGTTCCAGCAAAAGGATCGGATCGCTGCCGGAATCGAAGAGGATGCGCTTGCCGCGAAAGTCGATCAAGGCGGAGAAACCCCACGAGCGCAGATAGTCCTTGTTGGCAGCCATGTTGTCGAAGAGTATGCGGATTTCCAACTCCGGCCTGGGGTCCTTGGGCTTGGGCGCCTGGGCTTGCGCATGGCACGGAACCAAAAGAACCGCGAAGATCACAAACAAGCGCATTGGATTCTCCTGATCTGGGCCAGATGCGTTATCCCGTATTATTCGCTGCGAAGAATTCTAACCAAAGAGGCACAGAGAAAGACACAATGCTGAATTGCCTTTCTCTGTGTTCTCTGTGTTCTCTGTGTCTCTGTGGATAGCAAACGACGCGTCGGGCTCTGAGGGCTATTTGCCGGCTTCCTTGCGCATCATTTCCTTGTCCTGAACGGCCTCCTGACGTTCGAGGCGGCCGCGCAGGCGCAGCAGGTGATTGTCGAACTGGGCCGCCACGTCCTTTTGCGCATCACCCTTGAGATAGAAGAGCTTGTACTTGGTCGTCTTGCCGTGCTCGACGACCAGCTTCCAGTCGCCTTCCTCGATGGACTGCGTGCCGATACGTTCAGGCAATTCGATCTTCGCTTGCTTTTTGAGGATGGCCCAGAACGCTTCGTCGCCGGTGCGAGGATCGCCCATGTCGCTGGGCGCGACCAGCACGTTTTCCCCTCGTTTGTCCGCGCCGCCGTCGAACACGATGGCCTTGTCCTTGGGATTCTTGGAGATGGCGACGTTGCCGTGGGCGTGAGCGTTGCCGATCGGGTTCTTGATGGTGATGGCCGTTCCCTGGAAATTCTTGATGACATTGTCCACGACCGTGATCTTGTTTCCGGTCGAGTTGACGAGATTGCGATAGCCATCGACCTGGTTACCGATGATGGTGAGGTCGGCCTTTCCCCAGCCCCAGACGGCGGAGCCGTTTTTACCTGTGCCTTCGAAGCGATTGCCTCGAATGCGTGCCGTGCCATCGACGATGATGCCTGCGACGCCGCCGCCCTTGATGGTGTTGCCGCCGATGAGGGCCTGCGAGCCTTCGCGAACGGCAATCATGGGGGGCATGCCGCCGGTGCGGACGACCTCGTTGTCCATGATGTAGGCGACGGCCCCATGGCGCAGGCCGATGCCGACCAGTTTGTTTTCGATGCATTTGTTGTGCAGGAGCATGACGACGGCGCCGGAGCGAACGCCGATGCCGGCGAAATTGTTCTCCTTGCACTCGTTGCCTTCGATCAGGCAGAAGGCCTTCTCGCGCGAGCCGATGCCGGCGAGTTCGTTCTTGAAGCAGCGATTGCCCTGGATGATCGGCATGGCGCCTTCGCGCGAGCCGATGCCGGCGAGGTTGTTCTCGAAACAATCGTTGTCGATGATGACGGCCTTGGCGCCGAGCCGGCTGCCGATGCCGGCCATTTCGTTTTTGTAGCATTTGTTGCCGCGAACAAGGGGGGCGGCGCCATCGCGAGCGCCGATGCCGGCCATCTCGTTCTCGTAACATTCATTGGATTCGATTACGGGGCGAGCGCCGTCGCGCGAGCCGATGCCGGCCATCTTGTTCTTGAAGCACTTGTTGAAGCGGATGGTGGGCGCGGCGCCGTTGCGTGAGCCGATGCCGGCCATCTCGTTTTGATAGCATTCGTTGTGCTCGATAATGCCCTTGGCGCCGTCGCGGCTGCCGATGCCGGCCATCTGGTTCTTGTAGCAGCGGTTGTTGCGGATGACGGGAGCGGCGTCGTCGCGTGAGCCGATGCCCGCCATCTCGTTGCCGTAGCATTCGTTGTCTTCAATGATCGGGTTAGTCCCGGCCATGCGGACGCCGATGCCGGCCCGGCGGTTGTTGTAACACTTGTTCCCTCGCACGATCGGGGTCGCGCCTTCACGAATGCCGATGCCGGCGCGGACGTTGTCGTGGGAGAGGTTATTGAGGATGGTCGCTTTGGAGTTGCGATTGCCGATGCCGCCGCGAAGGTTGTTGAAGCATTCGTTGGCCTCGATGGTCGGGGAGGCGCCGTCGGCCGATCCGATGCCGCCGCCCATATTGCGAAAGACGATATTCTTGTAGATGCGTGAGTTGTTGCCCTTGCCGGAGCAACCGATGCCGGCGCCGCCGTTGTCACGGACGATGCAGAACTGCACCGTTGCGGTGACGCCGGCAACGACGAGCGCGGGAACGGCCCCCTTGACGCCGACAGCCCCGCGCTCGTCGGGCAGAAGCTCGCCCGCGGTGGCGTCGTGCAGGTCGTATTCCTTCTGATCGAAAACGCCGGCGCCGGTGACGGTGAAGCCATCGAGCACCGAACCCTCGGCCATCATCACCGCGGGCCCCTTGGCGCCTGCGCCGGCGTGTTCGATGACCGTGGCGTCCGCTCGCTTGAGGCCGTACTTGGCCGGCGCGTCATCGCCGGCGCTTTTGAGCGTCACGTTGGCTTGGAGCCGAACCGCCTCGCGATAGGCCCCGGGCGCGACGAGCACGACATCGCCCGACTTGGCCGCATCGATGGCGGCCTGGATCGTCTTGAAATCCTTCGGCACATGCAGCGTTGCCGACGCCGCGAATGGTGTGTTGACGACGATGAACGCCAGAGCGATGGCAAGTGACAGTCGATTCAGCATGGCTCAGTCTCCGAAAACGAGGGTCGGAGGGAAAACAATTAACTATTTAACTATTTGACCCGGCCGGTGGAAAGAAGTTCCGAAAAAAAGTCCTGTTTCACCGTGCGCGATTCTGGCGTAGAGGGCGGGAAACGCACCATCCGGGGACGTCGCTCAGCAGACCGGTACGTTTCACGCACCCTACTTTGCAGCCGAATCGCGTACGGTCATCCAGCAACCGCTCAACGTAACACGCCGCGCTGCGACTTGCGATGTCGGTTGCCGAGATTTCTTTGTTCGTCGCCGGCGGCGCCGGTGTTCCGCGCGGAACTTGTGTGCTTCTGCCGACAATTGCGTTGCATTTCGCGAGGGGGGTGTGTGAGTGTGTGCATGCAACGCATCCGCGTAACAGAAGGTCATATGAGGCGTAGCGGCAAAAAAATGCGTTGCACCCCTGTCGTGAGCATCGGGACCATCAGCACGGTTTGCCCATCGATGCAAACCCGACTACGATGAAGTGGGAATCGTTCGTTTGTCGCTCGATCGTGAGGGGATTTCCAACGATGAACCGCGGACTCCTAACTACCGCCTTGCTTCTTACCCTCTCGGCTTATGTCAACGCCCAGGGGAGCGATTGGCCGAAGTTTCTGGGCCCTTTGGGAACGAGCGTTTCCACCGAGAAGGGGATCATCACGCCCTGGCCCAAGGAAGGCCCCAAGATTCTCTGGCACAAGGAGGTCGGCCCGGGCTATGCCATGCCCGTCATCAGCAAGGGGAAGCTCTATCACTTTGACCGCAAGGCCAAACGCATCGACGATCGCGAAGAAAACAAGTTGGTTCGCCTCATGTGCATGGACGCCAAGACCGGAAAAGAACATTGGAGCTACGAATACCAATCGATCTACAAGGACCACTTCGGCTACAACAGCGGCCCGCGCTGCAGCCCGCTCGTCGATGGCGATTTCATCTACATCTACGGCGTCGAAGGCGAGTTTCACTGCGTCCGGGCCGACACCGGCAAGTTCGTCTGGAGCATCAACGTCAACAAGGAGTTCAACGTCGTCCAGAACTTCTTCGGCGTCGGCAGCACGCCGGTCATCGAAGGCGACCTGCTGATCTGCCAAGTCGGCGGCAGCCCCGATGGCAGTACGACGCGCGATCTGTTCAATCAGACGCTCAAGGGCAATGGCTGCGGCGTCGTTGCCTTCAACAAGCACACGGGCAAAGTCGCTTACAAGATCAGCGACGAACTCGCCAGCTACGCCAGCCCCGTGCTGGCCACAATCAACAGCCGCCGTTATTGCTTCGTCTTCGCCCGCGGCGGGTTGCTCGCATTCGACCCGGCCAACGGCAAGATCGATTTTCACTTCCCGTGGCGTGACGAGAACGTCGAAAGCGTCAATGCCGCCAACCCGGTCGTCGTCGGCGACAAGGTCTTCATCTCCGAAACCTACGGCGTCGGCGCGGCCTTGCTCAAGATCAAGCCCGGCGGGTACGACGTGCTCTGGAAAGACGCCAACAAGTTCAAGAAAAGCATGATGAACCACTGGGCGACCTCGATCTATCACGACGGCTATCTCTACGGCTGCTCCGGACGGAACACCGACAACGCGGATTTGCGCTGCATCGAGCTTGAAACCGGCAAGGTCATGTGGACCGAGAAACGCCTGACGCGCACCTCGCTTCTCATGATCGACGGCCACTTCATCTGCTTGGCCGAGGATGGCAAGATGCGCTTACTGAAGGTCACTCCGAAGATGTATGACGAGGTGTCGCTAGTCGAGTTGAAGGACGCCAAGACGAAGGAGCAATTGCTCGAGTACCCGTGTTGGGCGGCCCCGATCGTCTCGCACGGGCTGCTCTACGTCCGTGGCGAGGAGCGGATTGTTTGTTTGGAGTTGATTCCAAAGAAATAGGCCTTGCCGCTTGCGGCGTAGCAAGGCCGGTGCTACGCCTCGAGCGGCTGTTATTTCCCCAGCACCACCTCGATCCCTTGTGGCCAACTTTCACGTGGCTCGAAGCCGATTAGGCGCTTCGTCGTTTCCAGATCGTACATGGCGCGTTTCGGTTTGCTGGTCGCATAAACCACGTTGAACTTGGTCGGCAACGTCGCCTCGACCGCGCACGCGAAGAATCGGCCCGCGTCGCTTGGGCTGAGGTAAACGTCCTGCGCCCACGCCTCGGCGCGAATCTCCTCGACCTGCTCCGGCGTGCGCGGGCACCAGCCGAGTCGCACCGCGATCACTTCCATGCCGAATTTCTCGGCGAACGACCGACCGGCGGCTTCGAGAAACATCTTGGCGGCGGCGTACCAGTAGCGCGGCGTCGGCTGCACGTCGACCCCCACCGGCAACGGACCCGTCATGCGCTGATACCACACGACCTGCCCGCTCGACGCGACGATCATCCGCTTTACGCCGGCTCTCTGCGCCTTCTCGAAAATGTGATACACGCCGATGATGTTGTTCGGCACGATCTCCTCGAGAAAGTCGGCATCGTCCGGCGTAGCCGCCAGGTGGATAATGGTTCGAACGTCGCGCATCGCCTTCGCGATGTCGGCTTCGCTGGTCAGTGTGCCGACGATCATGTCGGCAAGTCCGGGAGTCGCGACACGATCGAAACCGCGGACAGCGGCGCCGCTCGCGGTCAACTCTGCGACGACCGCCTTGCCGATGCGTCCGCTCGAACCGGTGACGAGGATCAATCCGCCGTGCATATGGTGCTATCCTTTCTTGGTTCACATTATGGTTCCCCATAAAATGCGGACATGGCGGCTTGGCCTCTTCGTTTGGCGCTCGCATGGCGCACGCGGAACGATCGAAGAATGTCGTTCTTGATTGTGCCCTGCGAGCGCTATACGAGGACAGGAGATCCTTTTGATGACATCGAAACACGTTGCAATCGTCGGCGTCCTTCTGATCGCGTTTGCGACCAACGCCATCGCGCAGGACAACTCGGTCAAGCTCGGTCCCAACGCCAGCTTCGGCGGCAAACGGCTCTTGCCCGACGACAATCCGTGGAATCAGGACATCTCCAAGGAGCCGGTCGATCCGAACTCCGACAATCTCATCAAGAGCATCGGCCTGAACAAGCCGTTGCACCCGGACTTCGGCACGGTCTACCAGGGGGCGCCGAGCGGTATCCCGTACATCATCGTGTCGGGTAACCAAAAGAACGTGCCGGTGAAGTTCAGCTATGTGGACGAAAGCGACCCCGGGCCGTATCCGGTGCCGTCCGATGCGCCGATTGAGGGCGGGCCGAAGTCGAAGGGAGATCGCCATATCCTGATCGTCGATCGCGACAACTGGAAGCTGTACGAATTGTTCTCGGCCTATCCGGACGGGCAGGGGGGATGGAAAGCCGGGAGCGGGGCGATCTTCGATCTCAATTCGAACAAGCTTCGGCCTGCGGGTTGGACCTCCGCCGACGCCGCCGGCCTGCCGATCCTGCCGGGTTTGGTTCGCTACGACGAGGTTATGGAGCAGAAAAAGATCGAACACGCCCTGCGCTTCACGATCACCAAATCACGCCGGGCCTACGTCTACCCGGCTACGCACTTCGCCAGCCGAAGCAACGACCCGAACCTGCCGCCGATGGGCATGCGCGTACGGCTTAAGGCCGACTATGACATTTCGAAGTTCCCGCCGGAAGTCCAGGTGATACTGCGTGCACTGAAGAAGTACGGCATGATCGTGGCGGACAACGGCGGCGACTGGTTCATCAGCGGCGCGCCCGACCCGCGCTGGAACGACGACAACCTCCGCGCGATCAAGAAGGTCAAGGGGAGCGCCTTCGAAGTGGTTAAGATGGGGAAGCTCGTTACGAAGTAACCCGGCATACATCCCACTTGCATTGCGCCACGGAACACGGTGTAATATCCATCCATACTATCGACACGGAGGTCGGACATGAGAACCGCCATCGTCATCCCCGCCCGATTTGCTTCCACGCGTTTGCCCGGCAAACCCCTCTTACGCGACACCGGGAAATACCTCATTCAGCATGTCTACGAGCAAGCGTGCCGGAGCAAGGCCGACGCAGTCATCGTCGCGACCGATGACGTACGCATCGCCAATGCCGTGCGCAGTTTCGGCGGCAGAGTGGCGATGACGCGCGATGATCACCCCAGCGGCACCGATCGCGTTGCCGAGGTGGCGGCATCGCTCGAAGCTGACATCATCGTGAACGTTCAGGGGGACGAGCCGATGATCGAGGCGGCGTCGCTTGATCTCCTGGCGAGTTTGCTGACGACGAATGAGACCGCGCCGATGGCGACGCTGGCGACACCGATCGGCTCGATCGATTTGTGGCGCGATCCGAACTGCGTAAAAGTCGTTTGCGACGAGCAGGGCAACGCGCTGTACTTTAGCCGCAGTCCGATTCCCTATGTGCGTGACGGCGAACCGAACTTTGCCAGCGGTCGATTTCAGCAGCATCTGGGGCTGTACGCGTACCGCCGGTCGTTCTTGATGCAGCTTGCGAAGCTGCCGCCGACGCCGCTGGAGCAACTGGAGAAGCTCGAACAGCTGCGGGTCTTGGCTCACGGTTATCGCATCCAGGTAGGCACGGTAGCCCATGCGCATCGCGGCGTGGATACGCCCGAAGACTACCGACGCTTCGTCGAATCGGTTCGCGCTGCGGCATGATGCGCAACTCGATCCTCGCACGTTGAAAACGCGCCCCACAGATGAATATCATAAACGATGAGTTCCCCCAGTATCATGGAGGTTTCATCGTGGCCAAACATATCTTCGTAACCGGCGGCGTCGTCAGTTCCCTCGGCAAGGGCCTGACCTGCGCCTCCATCGGCATGCTCCTCGAACAGCGCGGCTTGCGCGTCCGCCTGCAGAAGGTCGATCCGTATATAAACGTCGATCCCGGCACGATGAGCCCTTTTCAGCACGGCGAAGTCTTCGTCCTCGACGACGGCGCCGAAACCGATCTCGATCTTGGCCATTACGAGCGGTTCACCAATGCTCCGCTGACACGCGATTGCAACTTTACTACCGGCCGCATCTACCAGTCCGTGATTCAAAAGGAACGCAAAGGGGACTACCTCGGCAAAACGGTCCAGGTGATTCCGCACGTCACCGATGAAATCAAGAACTCGATCAAGAAACTTGCCGCCGACGACGTCGACGTCGTCATCACCGAGATCGGTGGTACGGTCGGCGACATCGAAGGTCTACCCTTCCTCGAAGCCATCCGCCAGATCGCGCTCGACATCGGCAAGGCCAACGTGCTCTACATTCACCTGACGTTGATTCCGTATCTCAAAGCGGCCGGCGAAATGAAGACCAAGCCGACGCAGCACTCCGTCGAACGCTTGCGTCAGATCGGTATTCAACCCGACATCCTGATCTGCCGAACCGAGCGGGCCATCGCCAAGGACGACATCGACAAGATCGCGCTCTTCTGCAACGTGGAGCCGCGTGCCGTTATCGAGGAGCGCGACAAGGAATTCAGCATCTACGAGGTACCAGTTAGCCTCGTCGATCACAATCTCGACCAACTTATCGTCGACAAACTCGGCATGAAGACGAAGCCGCTCGACATCGACGCCTGGCGCGATATGCTCGTGAGGATGCGCAACCCCGCCCACGAAGTCACCGTCGGCGTCGTCGGCAAGTACATCAAGCACAACGACGCGTACAAGTCGATCTACGAAGCGCTCGACCACGCCGGCATCGCCGAGTCGTCTCGTGTCGTCGTCCGCAAGATCGAAGCCGAGGAAATCGAACGCGAAGGCGCCGAGCGCATCCTGAGCGGACTCGACGGCGTCCTCGTTCCTGGCGGGTTCGACTATCGCGGTTCGGCCGGCAAGATCGACGCCATTCGCTACGCCCGCGAACGCAAAGTCCCCTTCTTCGGCATCTGCCTCGGCCTCCAGTGCGCCGTCATCGAATTCGCTCGCAACATTTGCGGCCTGAAGGACGCCAACAGCACCGAGTTCGACCGCAACACGCCGTATCCCGTCGTTTGCATGCTTGATGAGCAATTCAGCATCACCGACAAAGGGGGCACGATGAGGCTCGGTTCGTACGAGACGAGCCTCACGGAAGGCAGCCTGGCGCATCAGGCCTACAAGTCGCTTCGCATCGCCGAACGCCATCGTCACCGGTTTGAGTTCAACAATCAGTATCGCAGTCAATTCGAAGCCAATGGGCTGGTCGTCACGGGAACCAGTCCCAATGGCAAGCTGGTCGAAGTGATCGAGCTACGCAATCACCCGTGGTTTCTGGCCGTGCAATGCCATCCGGAGTTCAAGTCGAAACCGACCAGGGCGCATCCGTTATTCGACAGTTTCATCCATGCCTGTGTGCAGAAGCGCGAAGTCAAAAAAAAAGCGGATAGCCAGCGCCCGCGTCTGGCGCCTTCGCAGCCGGTTGCCTCGGCTTAGAGCATTGGTTTCCGGCCGCGCGCGTCGGCATGCTTGTGCCAGGGCTCGAATTGACACCTGCGATGGCGTCTCGTATGCTAAGGTAGTTCCCTTGGGGCCGTGGCGCAATTGGGAGCGCGCTAGAATGGCATTCTAGAGGTTGAGGGTTCGATCCCCTTCGGCTCCACTGTTCGTAACTTATTCGCTGAACCCAAGTTAAAACTTACCGTCTGACGTTCAGACGTGCCTCTCGTAGGACTGGTTCATCTGCGATTTCGCATTTATTCGCAGTTGCCGTGCCCCGGAGAAGCACCCATGAACAGGCGGAAGATCGTCCCTACCTATCGTCTTCACAAGAAATCTGGCAAGGCCATCGTCTCCGTCTATTCGTCCGACGGCCGGCGCCACGGTATCTTGCTCCCCGGAAAATACGAATCGAAGGAAAGTCGCGCCGAGTACAACCGGATTATCGCTCGGCTTGACGGCAATGACGGGATTCTGCCAGCCGAAAAGGTCGCAACTCTCGACCTGACCGTGGCCGACCTGATCGCGAGATACATGAAGGAGCACGTTCTCCCCTACTACGTTAACCCAATCACAAAGGAGCCGACGGGCGAACAAGAGAATTTTCGTTGTGCCATGCTGCCCCTCAATCGCCTTTTCGGCACCTTGTCCGTGTCGGAGTTCGGCCCCCTCTGTCTCGTCAAGGTCCGCACGGCAATGATCGATGGTAGCTGGATGAACGATGAAGAAAGAAAGAAACATGCAGATGCGGGACGCAAGCAGGCTTTGGCACGAACTACTGTCAACACGCGCATCGGCCGAATCAAGATGATGTTCCGGTGGGGTACAGAGATGCAGATGATCCCGCCCAGCATCTATCACGGCGTCCTAGATGGCCATTTTACAAGTCCCTGAGCAGTTGTCCGTTGGGTGGCGACGGTAGGGGCGAGGTGTGTAGAGGAAGCGGTCGAAACGCTGGGGATCTCGGCCAAACC
>VGZI01000101.1 GCA_016872605.1 Planctomycetota bacterium | reverse complement strand
GGATCTTCTCGTCCTTGGCGTTGTCGACCGCTTTGGCGGCACGGCCATTCTCGAATAGGGTGTGGCCGTTCTCGAAGAGCTCCTTCTGCCAGCGGTAGAAGACCGTGGGCGCGATGCCGAGCTCATCACAGATGGTGGAGACGGGGACGCCTTCGAGCAGATGCCGCTTGAGTGCGGCGATCTTCTCTTGAGGGTTGAGATGACGACGTTCGCTGTTCATGATGGAACCTCCGTTCAGGTTAGACTAACCCGAACGGAGCAATCTTCCAGATTCGACTGAGGCGAAACAGGTCTTCCCGCTTGAAGAGGCGATAGTCGTTCACCGGATGGCGAACGGCAGCGATCTTCCCAGCGTTGACCCAATTGCGAAGCGTGTTTGGCGAAACGCCCAAATACTCGGTGGCTTCGGATATTCGGAGGAAATCCGATAGTTTTTCCACGTTGGCGCTCCACGGCTCGTGCGACACCAATTTCAACTCGGCCCGGCACTACAAACCTTACCAAAGTTCGTTATACTTGCCAACGAGCCGAGCGGCGAATCTGGGGAGAAAGACGATCAGGGAAAAACCGAGCGAGACATGGCGACCGTCCTCTTCCTCCACGGCTGGCATTCCGTTCCGGGCGGCGTCAAACCGACCTACCTGAAGGACCACGGCCACACCGTCATCAACCCCGCCCTCGATGACGACGATTTCGCCGCCGCTGTCCGAACCGCCCAAGCTGAGTTCGACCGGCATCAGCCTCAAGTCGTGGTCGGCAGTTCTCGTGGCGGGGCCGTCGCCATGAACATCAACAGCGGCACCGCCAAACTCGTGCTGCTGTGCCCGGCATGGAAGAATTGGGGAGCAGCCAAGACGGTCAGGCCCGATACCGTGATCTTGCACAGCCGAGCCGACGACGTGATTCCGTTCACTGACAGCGAGGTATTGGCGAACAAGAGCGGAGCCAAGTTGATCGAAGTCGGCAACGATCACCGACTGGCCGACCCAGAGCCGCTGGCGGCGATGCTGAAAGTGTGTGAATCGGTTGCACCAAAGCTCATTGGATGCGATTTCGGTGCCCCAAAGAAGGCGGGCGATCAAGCGAAGAAGATCATTGCGATAGAAGCAATCGAGATTGCCCCGAAGCACTATGCAGTGCAAAAGAGTGGTCCTAATCAGCGGCTTGCTCGGTGGAAATCGGGATCAGGGAATTGGCCTGATGATCGTCCGGGTTGGACCCTCCCAGCAATTCGGGATTGGCTCAATACCGATGCCTCGTTGCAGATCGGTGCTTTTGACTTTCCGTTTTCGTTGCCATTGTCACTGCTGACGATGCCGGAATTCTCCCAAAGGATGAATTGCCCCACGGCTTTCGGAAATCGGAAGCAGTGGGCAGAGTTCGTTGCTTCACGCCTTGAGTTTACGTTCACAAGCGATAAAGCGAGCGGTGAAATGACCGGCTTCGCACAGTTCAAGCCGTGGCGAGACAAGACGCTCTGGCATCGCAGGACTTGCGACACTGCGACAAGAGGAAGCCCGCCGCTGAAGCATGTCGGTCAAAATCTATTCTCGATGACCTTGGCCGGCGCTGCATTGCTTCATGCAGTGGAGCCATCTGGCTACTTCATCATGCTGGCCGAGCGCCCCGCTGAGAAGCGACGGGTGCTTTTTGAAACCTACCCAAGTCTCGTGGCGAGACGAATCGGTTTCGTTGGTAGCTACAAAACCGAGTCTGTCAGGTGCCTGAAAGACACCCTAGCGTTTCTTCAGCGTCAGGGAATCACACTCGATTTCGCTGCGGAAGTCAGGAACTTCTGTGAGACGTATCGGACGGGAGCGAAGCGAGACGACCCCGATGGTGCCGATGCCTTCCTCTGTTTAGTGGCCGCAATCTGTTTTCGAGAAGGGTTGACCGAAGTCGTGGCAGGGGACGCCACACCTTCGCAACTTGCCGAGGAGGGAGGCATTGTGGCTCCTCGCCTCACTGGTTGAGTAATTCGGCGGATTGCAGAGAAAAGGGGCGGAATAAGTGGGAGTAAAAATCTACTCCCCGTATAGATGGGAGAGGCCATACTCCCATGCAATTCCCTGATCCACCGAGCACTCTCGATGCCGACACCGCCGAAGAACTGCTTGCCTTCTTCGACCGCTTTCCTGTTTTGAAGGTCGCCGGGTTCTCGCTTTGGACCTTTGAAGAGATGACGCCCGAAGCGGCAAAGGTCGTTGCCCGCAGCGGTTCCCGTGGAGATGATGCGCACGATGCCGGGATGATCGAGATTGGCCGGCACCTCAGCTTCGCGCCAGAATCGCTGCAGCGCATCGTCATCCTCGGCGAGCCAGGGGGCCAACACCTTGATGGCGACTTTTCGGTCAGGGTGAAATTGCCGGGCCTCGTAGACCTCGCCCATGCCGCCGCGGCCCAAGAGGCGGATGATCTCGAAATCGTCCAGACGTGTGCTCGCTTGCAACATGGGCTATCGTCCTGGGACAAAGGACGGGCTTACGTTTGCCATGCTAAGCGATCCGTACGCTCCCGTCAATCAACTTTTTTCTTTTCCCCAGATTTTCTTTCGCGCCGTTGCGTTCGTTAGCGAGAGTGTGTCTAATAATGCTACCGCGCACAAGGAGATCGGGTCATGGCATTCGGGGCGTCGTCTCTAGGTTCCATACTGGTCGGCATTCTCGCTATCGTTTTCGCGACGACACCCAGCGCAAAGGCAACGCACGCAACTAACTCGCAAAGCGCCGATGCTGTAATCCTTGGCGACGACAAGGACGCCAAAGACCTTGCCAAGTACGACGCGAAAATAACTCCGGGCGATCGCCGGCATTGGGCTTTTCAATCGGTGAAGAGGCCGGTCGTTCCCAAGGTCAAGTCGGCGGACTGGGTGCGCAATCCGATCGACGCTTTTGTGCTGGCCAAGCTCGAGCAAAAAGGCTGGAAACCCGCTGACCCGGTCGAGCCGCGCGTCTGGTTGCGCCGCGTTTACCTTGACGTGACCGGTTTGCCGCCGACGCTCGCGGAGCAGGACGCGTTCCTCATGAATCCCACGCACGCAGCCATGGACGCGGTGGTCAAAGATCTGCTGAGCCGGCCCAGCTACGGCGAGCGCTGGGGCCGCCATTGGCTCGACGTTGTTCGCTATGCCGAGACGAGCGGTTACGAGCGCGACGCGGTCAAGCCAAACGTCTGGCGATATCGCGATTATGTCATTCGCTCCTTCAACGACGACAAGCCGTACGATCGCTTCGTGATGGAGCAACTCGCCGGCGACGAACTGGATTCTCTCCCCTCGCCCCACCGTGGGAGAGGGGCAGGGGGTGAGGGGGTGACTGCCGACTCGCTCACCGCCCTGGGCTTCAATCGGCTCGGCCCGTGGGACGATGAGCCGGCCGACCCGAAGGAGGATCGCTTCGACCAGCTAGATGACGTTGTCAACGCGACGTCGCTCGTGTTCATGGGCACGACGCTGGCATGCGCTCGCTGCCACAATCACAAGTTTGAAGCTCTCACCATGCACGATTACTATCGCATGGTGGCGATCTTCAATCCGCTCGTTCGCCCCGCCTATGGACGGACGGAACTGGACCTCCCCGTCGGCACGCTCAAGGAAATCGAACGCCAAAAAGACCGCGATCGGCAAATCGCATTGCTGATGAAGGGTGTGCCCAAGGGCAAGGCGGCGCCGGCCAACGTCGAAGAACTTCGGCGAGCGATCCCCGACTTGCCGCGCGGTTATTTCTTGCACGAGCCGTCATCCAAACCACCAACGACGCACCTCTTGATCCGCGGCAAGGCGACGCGCCCTGGCCCGGCGGTCGCGCCCGGCGTCCCCGCCGTCCTCGTCGCCAAGCAGCCGAGCTTTCCCGAACCCGCTGAACGCAGCAGCATGCGGCGACTGACGCTGGCGAAATGGCTTGTTAGCCCGGACCACCCGCTCACGGCGCGCGTCATGGTCAACCGCATCTGGCACTACCACTTCGGCGAGGGCATTGTCCGAACCCCAAACGACTTCGGCCTCATGGGCCAATCCCCCACGCACCCCGAACTCCTCGATTGGCTCGCATCCGAGTTTTCCTCCCCCCTCCACGCCAGCCGCGACGGTAAGCGAGCGGAGCCATGGTCCATCAAGCACCTGCATTACCTCATCCTCACCAGCAACTCCTATCGCATGAGCAAACGCTGGAACGCCGGCTACGCCAAGACCGATCCGGAGAACCTCTTCCTCTGGCGATTCCCGTACAAGCGCCTGGAGATCGAAGCCATCCGCGATTCGGCTCTCTTCGTTAGCGGCCAACTCAATCCAAAGATGTTTGGCCCGAGCATGTATCCCGAAGTGCCCAAGGAGGCGCTCGAGGGCAACAGCGACCCCGACAAGATTTGGAAGCCATTCGACGAGAAGGAAGCAGCCCGGCGAACGGTGTACGCTCACATCAAGCGCGGCTTCGTGGTGCCGCTCTTGGAGACGTTCGACTTGTGTGATACGACGCGCCCCAATGACAAGCGGCTGACGACGACTGTCGCTCCCCAGGCGCTGTCGCTGTTCAACGGGAGCTTTATCAATCGCCAGGCCAAGCACTTTGCCGAGCGATTGAGAAAAGAAGCCGGGAACGACGCCGACAAACAACTCGACCACGCCTACCGCCTTGCCCTGTGCCGACCGCCCACCGCGACGGAGCGCACCGTCCTGCGCGATTTCCTCAAGCGGCAATCGCTCGAACAGATGTGCCGGGTGATCCTGAACCTCAACGAGTTCGCCTACGCGGATTGAGGACGCCGGGAAGCCAACTTTCGCGTATGTTGTTCAGGTACCACCAAGGCCGTCGCAATCACACTGGAGGAAGCACCATGGCGTCCGACCCAAAAATGAAGGCCGAGCTGAAACAGAAGCCCGATTCGCCCATCGCCCGAACCATCATCGAAATGATCGAGAGCTATGTGATCCCGCTGCTGGGCGTGTATTTTCTTGTCGGTTCGTACTGTCGACGACCATGATGAGGGACCATTTCGCGGCCCGAGATCGGGGGGAGGAGGCAGCGCGGGACAGCATCGCCAGCGTTTATCTGGTCGTCTTCGAGCCCGTCAATCTGCCGTTTCGATACGTGCTCCCCCGGGGCGGCCGGTATCATCTTTTCGATTTGGACAACCGGGCGATCTTTCTGGATCTGGCGCCGCTGATGGCGGCCATCGTTGTGATCGTGGGACTCATCCTGGCATTGAACTGGGCGGAAAAGGTCATGGGGCTCGACGGCCCGGACGTTGAGATCTCAACCGGGCCTCCACCGTCGCCTCCCGCAAATCCGGACACCAAGGGAAAGTAACTCCCGATATCGTTGGGACGGACCACGCACCGTCGTCGGTTCGCCGACCCCATTTCCGGACGGGCCACGTTGCCGTGGCCGGGGTTGTACTCAACCCCGGCGTAGTTGCAACGGCAACGTCCCGGACAGCGAATCCCACTGCACCCGCAGTCATCGAAAGCCACCATCCATCGGTCACAAACTTTGTTAGCAGCGTGACCAGCCGATAATCGAGCTTGCCGGCATGCCGACATTTTTCGGCGGCAAGAGGTGAATAGAAACTGGCAGCCGGCGTTGCAACTACGCCGGGGTTGAGTACAACCCCGGCCACGGTCCCCTGGGAGGCCGAACGCGCTCGGCATGCCGTACACGATCAGCACCTTCACCTTCCAGGTGCAAGACGACGGCGGCACGGACAACGATGGCATTGACCTCGACCCCATCGCGCGGACGATGAGCATCAACGTGGTGTGAACCTCGGTGCATCCGTCGCTGGCGCGTCCGGCTAACGTCCGACCGCTGTGCTGTTCAAACGCTGCTCACGGCCAGATGCCGCGCTTGAGGGCGACCTCGGCGACGCGGTCGATGGCGACGATCAAGGCGGCGGTGCGCAGGTCGATTGGGCCGTTCGTATGGCCTGAGCGATTGATCTCGGTTTGTTTTCCGATGACGGCGTCCGCGGCGCGCTCCATTTTGGTGCGCAGCTTGTGGTTCACCTCTTGTAGGTCCCACTGTTCGTTTTCGTTGTTCTGCACCCACTCGAAGTAACTGACGCACACGCCGCCGGAGTTGGCCAGGATATCGGGCAGAACGGGGATGTCCTTGTCTTGCAGGATTCGGTCGGCGGTTGGCGTCGTCGGGCCGTTGGCGGCTTCGCAGATCAGCCTGGCGCGCACCGCTGCCGCGTTGTCGCCGCGAATCTGATTCTCCAGCGCCGCGGGGATCAGGATGTCGCATTCGAGCGCAAGAAGATCGGCGTTGCTGATGTTGCGCGCGTTGGCGGCGCCGAGAACCGTGCCTGTCTTCGCCTTATATGCGGCAACGGCGGCAAGGTCGATGCCCCGTTCGTTGAGGATGCCTCCCTGTGAATCGCTGACGGCGATGATGTGAGCGCCAGCTTCATGAAACAGCGTGGCGGCATGGGCGCCCGCGTTGCCGAAGCCTTGAATGGCGACGCGAGCGCCGTCGACGCCGTCGCGTCCGCTGACCACGCCGCGCACCAGGGCCCGCTCGGCGCAGTAGAGGCAGCCGCGCGCCGTCGCCTCGTCTCGGCCATGCGATCCGCCGATGTCCAAGGGTTTGCCGGTGACGACGCCGAGGTTATTGCGGCCTGGGTGCATCATGCTGTACGTGTCGAAAATCCAGGCCATGGTGCGGGCGTCGGTGTAGACGTCAGGCGCGGGGATGTCGGTGTAGGGCCCGATGAGATCGCCGAGTTCGGAAATGTACCGCCGCGTGATCTTGCGAATGTCGGCCTCCGAATGTTCCTTGGGATTGAAGGCGACACCCCCCTTGGCGCCACCGAACGGCACGTCGATGACGGCGCACTTCCAGGTCATCCAGGACGCGAGGGCGCGCACTTCGTCGAGGTTGACGTTGGGGTGATAGCGAATGCCGCCCTTGCCCGGCCCGCGCACCATGTTGTGCAACACGCGATAGCCGGTGAACGTCTGCACGGTGCCGTCGGCCATCTCGATCGGGAACTCGACGATGACCGATCGATGCGGCCGCTTGAGATAATCGATCAGCCCGCGCTTGAGTTGCGGCATATAGGCGGCGGCGCGATCGAATTGTTGGGCGGTGATGTGGAACGGATTGAGATCTTCGGTGGTCGTCGGGGAGGACATGGGCCATCCTTTCGCAGAGGGATTCGGCTGGGCGCTCCTATTGTAGCCCGATCGTCCGCTTGCGGCTTTGCGCTCGCAGGGCGGCGCCTGAGTGCGAGTCGCACGCTTGCGGCTTCGCGCTCCCAGGGCTCCCTGCGAGCGCGAAGCCGCAAGCGGAGGCGATGCTTAGAAACGCCCCTCGAGTGCTCCAAGATAGATCGATGCCAGCCGGAAGATGCCCCAGATAATGAAGCCGGCGACACAGCACCAGACGAAGCCCGCGGCGATGCGAGTCAGGAACGTCATCTGCCTTGCCGTCTCCTCTTGATATTGGAGGGCCAAATGCTTCATCATCTCCGGCACGCTGCCGCTGGTCTCGGAACTGGCGACCATGTCAAGAAAGTCAATGGTGAACAACCCGCTGGCTTCGAGCGATTCGAGCAAGGTCTTGCCGTTCTTCAGGTCGAGCACGATGTCGTCGGCATGACTGATGAAATAGGCGTCGCCCGTCGCCTCCAGGCTCAGGCGCACCGCTTTGAGAATCGATAGGCCGCTGTCGAGCGTCAAGCGCAGCGCCAGGGTAAATCGGCTCATGACGAGAGCGTACAAACACGGCCCCAGAAACGGGATGCCCAAAAGAAAGCGATCCATCCATACCTGTTGATGACCGACCGTTGTCAGGATGAAGTAGATGAGCCAGATTATAAAGAGCGTGCCGACGACGATGCCCAGGAACGCCGCCGCCCCCGCGCCGCCGCCCAGCCCGAAGATCGTAATCAGCGGAGCGGAACGCGTCATCTCGGCAATCATGCCAAGGAGGAAAATGACGCCGGCGATCACGAGCACGGCCGCCACGAACTGCAGGATCGGGAAGAACGTCTGGCTGCGAAACTGGCGCACCAGGTCCAGCTCCAGTTCGAAGTACTTTTCCAGTTCGCCGAAGATCTCAGCCAGGTGTCCGGTCGTTTCGCCGACACGGAGCATCGACAGAAAGATCGGCGGAAACACATCGCCTTCCAGCTCGACGGCGTCGGCTACGCTGGTGCCCACGGCGATGCGGTCCGCAAGCCGGGCACAGACCTCACGCACCGCGGCCCGGCCTCGCTCGCCTTGCTTCTTCAGCACCTCGTGGATCGGCAGGCCGGCACTGAGCTGCAGCCGCATCACGCGACACAGATCAACCAACTCCGACAACGCAATACGCGGCGAGAACATGAAGGTCCCTTCGGTGCCCGTGGGGCACGTTTCCAACGTGCCGCAGTACCATGGCACGTTGAAAACGTGCCCCACATGCCGCCATACAATATACACATGGCAACGGACGCAGCCCAATACGATCCGCGGTATCTGGCAGGCATCGTCCTGTTCAACCGCGGCGACTTCTTCGAAGCCCACGAGGTCTGGGAATCGATATGGATGGATACGGCCGGGGCGGATAAGAAGTTCTACCAGGCCCTGATCCAGGCCGCGGTTTCGCTGTGTCACTTTTGCAACGGCAACGGCCGTGGCGCCGTCAAGCTCTTTCGTTCCAGCCGCGACTATATGCAGCGCTATGATCAGCAGTTCCTTGGTCTGGACCAATCCGTATTCTGGCAACAGATGGATCAGTGCTATGCCGAATTGTTGGCGATGCCCGATCCAACGCGGGCCGTGCCCATCCGTGAGGAGTTGATTCCGACGATCGAGTTGAACCCGTCCCCGATCAGTTGGCCCGACCCGGCGCCGTTCCTGGAGGAGGAATCCGGCTAGTTTTGTGTAAATGGCAGCTCTGTTCCTTCGAAGTACTTGAATATTGCCATGGTGTTCGTTGTCGTTTCGCTCCGTAACATTGCCAGGGGCTTACTTTCTAAATTCTCTGGTCTTTTTTCATTCCCAAGGAGTCTGTCATGTTCAACCTTCGCGTGCTTACGGTCGCTGCCGGGGTCATCGCCGTTACGGCGTCCCTCAGCCAGGCCCAGGACACCGACGTCAAAGCCATCGTGCGCAAGGCAATCGATGCCCATGGCGGCACGAAGAATCTCGACAAGTACAAGGCCTTTAACACCAAGTTCAAGGGAACCATGACGATTATGGGCGTCAAGGTTAATGTCGACGGTGATACGACGCTCCAAAAGCCCGACAAGGTCAAGAACGTCCTCATCCTTGACATTAACGGCAAGTCGATTGACGTAACCAACGTCTTTAATGGCAAGAAACTCTGGGTGAAGACGATGGGACAAACCAAGGAAATCGACGACGAGAAGATCCTCAAGGCCGCCCGCGAGGAAATGGAATCCGAAGGCGCCGGCAGCCTGCTTGATTTCCTCAAGGCGCCCTACGAACTCAACACAATCGGCGAGGTGAAGGTGAAGGACAAGGACGCGATCGGCGTGCGCATCAGCAAAAAGGGCCAAAAGGACATTACTATGTTCTTCGACAAGAAAACGCATCTCGTCGTGAAAACGGAAACTCAGGCGTATGACCCGAGCAACGGCCAAGAAGTTCTGCAAGAGAAGTTCATTCACTCCTATCAAAAAAAGCATGGCATGGAGGTCGCCAGACGCGTTGAGATCGTCAAGGACGGCAAGACTTTCATGGACATCGAGATCACCGAAGTGACTCCGTTGGAAACCGTAGACGCCTCGATTTTCGCCAAGCCGTAAACGAGCCCGCGTGATTGTAGGGTGCGTGAAACGCACCGCGCGGTAGGCGTCACGTTCCGCGTGACGGATTCCTCACGCGGAGCGTGAGGTCTACCGTCCATCAGTACCCTTCCGGCTCAAACACCGGCCAGGACGCGGGGTCTTGGCGAAAGTAGTCGCAGAAGAGTTGGTACAAGTCCGGATACGTGCGTTGCATGATGCGGGGCGAATCGAAGAAGCACTCGACCGAGACGGCGAAGAACTCTGCCGTGTCGTTTGCTCCATACGGATCAAGCACGGTATGCTGGCCGCGCTGCTCGGCCTTCTGCAGGCGGCGAAACTCCTTGTCCATGATGACGGTCCAACGCTGCGCCAGCTCATCGGTCGGCAGGTCAGGTGTGCCGTCGGGTTCGCCGTTGAGCATGTCCAGTTGGTGAGCGAACTCGTGAAAGACGAGGTTGGTGCCGGACCCTGGCTGGCGTGCATTCTCGCGGATTTCCTGCCAGGAGACGATGACCGGGCCGCGATAGTGCGCCTCGCCGAGCCGATCGCTTTCTTCCTCGAGGACGACTCCGCCCTCGATGGGGCGTTCTTGTTGCACGACGTACTCGTCCGGGTAGATAAGCACGGTCTGCACATTGTCGAAGTAGAAGTCTTCCAGGCCGATAATCAGAACGGCGGCGAGGGCGGCGATCGTCACGCGAATCTCGTCAGTAAGCTCCAGACCGCGGCAGCCTTCCCAGTCCTTTTCGGAAAGCATGATGACGACGGCGTCGCGCAGCTTCTTTTGATCTGCTTCGTTCAAGAGCTGGTAATGCCCGACGCCATCGTCCAGAACTGCTTGCCAAGCGTCGGGAAACGGCTCGGCCAGCAGATTGCTGCGCCGTCGATTGCGCCACCACGAGAAGAACATTGCCCCTCCGAGCAAACGGCTGTTGCATTCACCCGCGTTTCATTTTACATTGAGATTGGCGATCGCGCTCTCCGTTTAGCGCCTGCACGGCGCCTTCGGGACCTTGATCCAACATCGAGGCACATCATGCCGCCAAGGATCATGATTTCGGCCCTCGCGTTCCTCCTCCTGGCCGGCCCCGTCTTGGCTCAGGCGGACGGCCGCGACTACGCCCGGCTGCCAATTGATCCCGACTTCAAGAAGATTCTCGAAAACCGGCTGCAAATGGAGCGCGATCTGGGGCCGCTCAAGGATTTGATCAAGAAGATTGTTGCCGATCCGAGCAAATTCGCGGTAACCAAGGACCAGCTGAAAGACCTGAAGCTCGACGATCCTAACTTTCAGAAAGCGCTGAAAGCTTGGGCGGGCAATGACCCACAAATCAAGGGCGCGTTGAAGGAATGGGTCAAGAATCCGCCCGCCGATCAGCCGGAGAAGGTGAAGGAACTTCAGCAGAATCTCAAGAAGTTCATCGACGAGGAGGCGAAACCCGATCCGAAAATCAAGAACCAGATCGAACCGCCGAAGCTGTCCGACCTGCCAACAGCCAAGGTCGATCCCATCGCCAAGGCGTCCGAGAACGCCATGAAGCAAGCGGAGAACTCGCGCCTCGGCGATTGGCTGCGCGACTCCCCGGCATGGAACAAGGCAGTTAAAGACTTGCAGGATTCGATGGCCAATCCCAACGCGCCGCAGTTCGATTGGGCCGCGTGGAAGGACAAACTGCAAGGAGGCAAGGCCTGGAAGCTCGGCGAAGGCGTGATCGATCGGTTCGGCGAGATGCCTCGGCCGGAGTTCGGCGGCGTTCGCCCGGAGTTTGGCCTGCCGCGCATTCAGGCGCCACAACTCCCCGACTTTAGCGGCCCGTCGCTGCCGACGCTGAGCGTCGGCGTCGTCTGGCTGATGTTGTTCGTCCTGTTTGTCTTGACGGCCTGGCTCATCCTGCGCTGGACTCAGCCGAAGGCCCCCGCCGACGATGACGAGACAATGCTCGGTCCGTGGCCGGTGCGTCCGGAGAACGTTGCGACGCGCACGGAGTTGATTCAGGCCTTCGATTATCTTGCCGTGCTGACCCTGGGCCGCGAAGTGCAGAGTTGGAATCATCAAGCCGTCGCGCGTCATTGGCAGGAACGCGCCCCGCAATGCATGCCGGAGACCGCTGCGCTTGCCGATCTTTACGAGCAAGCGCGTTACACCGAAGGCGCCGACGAATTGAGCGAGCCTCAGCGCGATCAAGCCCGCCGATCCCTCGTGCGACTGGCGGAGGCGCTCGCATGACGCGGCAATGCCTGCTGGCCGTGTTGGCTGTCATGGTCGTCTCCGTCGAGTCATTGTCCGCGCAAGACCCGCCGGTGAAGACGATTCCGTACGACGGCCCAGAGATCATTTGCCACATTCTGCACAATCGCAGACTCAAGCCGATCACGACGCTCGAGGAAGCCGCGGCCAGGCCGGACGAAACGATGATTCTGGTGCTAGGAGCGCCGCAGGTTCTCGGCCCGATCCATGAAGCGACCGGCGGACTTCAGCGCTATCTAAACGCGGGGGGCAACGTCCTCATCGCCAGCGATCGCAAACTCATCGAACTGGACATCGGCATCACAGGGCATCTCGTCCGTGCGCCTCGCATTCGACGTGAGCTACAGGGCTATCGCGGCCGCGTGCACTCTCCGTTGGTCGACTTCGCGGGGCGCGATCATCCACTGTTCGTCTTTCTCAGCAAACGAATCGCCACCAACTGTGCGAGCGAGATTGAAGGCATCAATGATGCGCTGCATGACTTGATGTTCTTTCACGACGGGCGCGGGCGCTACATGGTCGGCTCGCCCAAGGATGCGCCGCCGCGAGGCCGGGCGCTGATCATTGCCGGGCATGGCATGTTCATGAACGCCATGATGCTTCAAGCCGACAACGACAATTTTCAGTTCACCGTCAACGTCGTCGACTGGCTGCGCGACCGCGAAGGATCCGAAAAGCGAACGCGGGCGCTTCTGGTAATCGACGGCAAGATTATCGACGACTTCGACATGAAGCTCGACCCGCCCCCGCCGCCCATTCCGCTGCCGCCACCGCTAATCCTGGCGCAGCTTTTTCGCGGCATGGAGAACGAACGCAAGTTTCATTTCCTTCTGGAAAAGGCCCTCGACGATAACCTTGGCTTTGTCGCGGCTATTCTCTTCGCGGTCGTCACAATTCTTGTCGTGATGTACGGCTTTAAAAAGTTCATGGAGGCTCGCTATCATCTCGACACGACCGCGCCGGCGATGATTGAACCCAAGCCGCACATGGGACCAGGCGCTCCAATCGAGCAAAATCAACAAGCCATTCTTCAGCAAGGCGATCTCTACGAGGAAGCTCGCTACATCGTGCTGAAATGGTTCAAGCAAGCGCTCGGCGTCACGCCCCAACGCTGGCACGACAAGGTCGATGCACGCTTCGAGGTGCATGGCTCATTCTGGTCGTGCTGGGGCCTGCAAGCGAAGGCGGACGGTGTTCTCAACCTGGCGACGAACAAATTGCGAACACGCATCGATCGTGACTCCTTCCTTGCGATTCTCGACACACTGCGCGAGCTTGCCGACGCGCTCAGCGATGGCCGGCTCGTGTTGCTCATCGACGGAAAAAACGTAAGACAATGATTCGTGTGTAGGGACAAGCTGCCAGCTTGTCCCTTGCGATTTCTGCGCTCGCTACCGACGGTCAGGTAGATGATGTCCGTGGCAGAATTGGCTCCCGCCCCCACAACGGGGAAGAGAGTACGAAGGGCATTTTCATTCTGATAGTCAGTAGTATTCCGCCGGACAAGCTGGCAGCTTGTCCCTACGGCCTGCCTCCATGCTGAACCAAGACGCTGCCGCTCCCAAGGACCTGCAAGAATGGGCGGTTCGTATCCATGAGTTGCGCGAGCGGACGTTGCGCGAAGTGCAGCGAGTCGTTGTCGGCATGGACCGTGTCACGCTGCGGTTTTTGATCGCTCTTTTGGCGGGTGGCCACGTCCTGCTGGAAGGCGTGCCCGGAGTCGCCAAGACAACGCTATCCAAAACGCTCGCCCAGATCCTGGGCATCCAGTACCAGCGCATTCAGTTTACGCCCGATCTCCTCCCTTCCGACGTTACCGGCACGTACATTCTCGACCGCAAAACCAACGAGTTCGTCCTGCGCAAAGGGCCGATCTTTTGCCAAATCCTGCTCGCCGACGAGATCAACCGAGCGCCCGCCAAAACGCAGTCGGCGCTTCTGGAAGCGATGCAGGAATATCAGGTGACGATCGAAGGGACGACACTGCCCTTGTCGCCGCCGTTCATGGTGCTGGCGACGCAAAACCCGGTCGAGCAGGAAGGCGTTTATCGTTTGCCCGAGGCGCAACTCGATCGCTTCCTCTTGCGCATCGAGATGGGTTACCCAGGACCGGAGCACGAAAAGGCGATGCTCAAGTTGCACAGCAAGCCGATTTCGCCGGCGCCGCAACTCTTCTCGCCCGACATCATCCTGGCAATGCAAGAGCAAACCCAACGCGTTTTCGGTAAGGAAGAGCTATTCGACTATATCATTAATCTTTCCGAAGCCAGTCGGCAGCACCCGGATGTCGCCCTCGGCGCCAGCCCGCGCGCTTCGCTGTGCCTCTTGCGCTGCGCTCGCGCGAGGGCTTTGCTCGAAGGCCGAACCTACTTCACGCATGAGGATGTTCAGTCGATTGCCCTGAGCGTACTCGGGCATCGCCTGATCGTAAGGCCTGAAGCGGAAGTCGAGGGGAAAACCGTCAAGCAAATCGTCCGCGAGATCATCGAAAGCGTCCCCGTCATCGAAGTTTAGAACTTAACCACAGATGAACACGGATGAACACAGATCTCGGCCAGCGCCGCAGACGCAGTAGTTCACTCGGCCCATAGGAAACGCAGAGGCCGCAGAGATCGCCGAGAAAAAACCGCATGAGGCTTGCTTCTCCGCGCTGCTGTGCGATCTCTGCGTTTCAATGAACCCTGCATTTTCTCTACCAGTGTTCATCCGTGTTCATCTGTGGTTTCGTTCGTCGACGATTCGCCTTGTATCTTGTGGGACGCCTGTCTAATATCCCGCCGCGTGTTGGACTGCATGGAGGCGTGGCGGGCGCATGGACGCGGAACAGGAACCCCAAGAAGACGCAGGCATGATGGCGCGCTGCCTGGCTTGCGCCGTCAACGTCATTTGCCGATTTCCCACGCTCGTGCTGCTTGCCGTCTTGCTGTCGTGCGCCATCAGCGGCGTTTACACCTGGAACAACCTCACCTATCTCACTCATCGCAACGATCTTATCAGCAACAAGAAGGATTACCTGAAACGCTGGCATCAATACGTCGACGAATTCAGCAACGACGATGACTTGGTCGTTGTCGTGCGAGGCAGCGATCGCGCGAAGATGGAGAAAGTGCTCGATGAACTCGCCGACGAGATAAAGAATCAGCCGGAATCGTTCGAGCGATTGTTCTACAAGGTCGATCTGACTCCGCTGTATCGGCGGGCCTTGCTGTTTTTGCCGACTGAGCAGATTCGGCTCGTGCAGAATCACATCCAGGGCATGTCGCTTTTGCTTGAGCCGCCGGTGCTCGGCACGCTCGATCCGCTCGTTGGCTGGAAGTCGCTGGGCGTGCAGCAACTCCTGCGCGAGAGCGAACGCCGGTTGCAAGCGTGGAAGCCCGGGCAACCGAACAAAGACGCCGAAGACTTCCTCCGCCAGCTTGAATCGATAACGGAAGGCGCCAGCAATGTTTTGTCGGCGCCGTCCAACCAGACCGAGAATGCCATTGGCGTCGCTACCGTAGACCTCACGCACCGCGTGAGGATTCCTCACGCGGTGCGTGAGGTCTACCGAAACCCGTGGCGCAGTGTCTTGCCGGTGCCCACGGGCGAAAATCAGCAGGATCGTTTGGCCAAGCCGCAGTACTTCTTCTCAGCCGATGGCAAGCTCGCGTTTCTCTTGGCGAGTCCGGTGAAGGAAAAGCATGGCGACAACTTCAACTATGCGCAGAAGAGCATCGATGCCATGCGTGCCATCCTCGCCCGCATGAAGGCGGCGCACCCCGAGGTCGAAATCGGACTTACCGGGCTGCCCGTGCTTGAGAATGACGAAATGGTCGCCTCGCAGAACGACAGCAACTTCGCGTCATGGCTCGCACTTGCCGGCGTGGCGCTGCTCTACCTCGTCGTTTACCGCGGCCTGCGTTATCCGCTGATGACGGTGTCCGCCCTCATGGTGGGCACGGTGTGGGCGCTGGGCTGGCTTACGCTCACGGTGGGCCATTTGAATATTCTGTCGTCGGCATTCGCTGTCATGCTGATCGGCATGGGCGACTACGGTATTCTGTGGGTGACGCGCTTCGGACAAGAACGGCAAGCCGGCTACAGCATCGCCCACGCCAATGAACGCACGGCAATGCACGTCGGCCCCAGCATCTTCACCGCAGCCATCACGACGTCGTTCGCGTTCTTTGCCGCCATGCTCACTGATCTGAACGCTGTATCGGAGCTCGGCTGGATCGCGGGGTGTGGTGTTCTCTTGTGCGCGTTCTCGTGCTTTATCGTCGTGCCGGCGCTCCTGGCCATCATGGACTTTCGCGTGCACTCGAAGGAAGAACAGGATGAGATGATCCTATCGATGGAAGAGCATCAAGAAGCGCGCCGGGAGTGGCTGGGCTGGCTCATGCATAAGCCGCGCTGGGTCATCGGCATTTTTGCGTTTGTCACTTTGGTGCTTGGCGGATTCGCGCTGCGTATCAACTACGATCACAACCTTCTGAACCTGCAAGCTCCGAACATGGACTCCGTGCAGTGGGAAAAGAAGCTGATGGAGCACATGAGCGATTCGAGCTGGTACGCCGTCAGTTGGACGACGACGCCGGAGGAGGCGCTCGCGCTCAAGGCGAAGTTCGAGACGCTGCCCAACGTCAGCAGCGTGGTCACTGCGGCGTCGCTGGTCCCGGCGGACCAGGAACGCAAGCTCGACATGCTGCGCGACATTCAGCATCGCCTGCGCAAGTTGCCCGAGCGTGGCAAGCTCATCGCGCATGCGCCGCCCAGCGTCGATGACATCAAGCAAACCAGTCAACGCGTCTTGAAGCTGCTGGCGATCAAGCAAAAGGAAGGGTCGAACGAAGCGATGGCCCGGCTGGCGACATCGCTGCAGCGCCTGCTCGGCACAGTCCGTGCCTGGGAGGGCGAGGCGCCTGCCGAGCCGAGCGGCGTCATTCAAGTCGGCCACGTCGTTCCGCCGCCCCGTGGTGCAGGCGGTTCGCCCGTGCTGCTCGCGGAACGCTTGCAGAAATACGACGAATGGATGACGCGCGACCTGGCCGACGATCTGCACCGGCTGCGCGACGTGTCCACGCCGACGCCGATCCGCCTCGACGATCTCCCCGCCACCCTGCGCGAACGCTACATCGGCAAGACGGGCAAATGGCTGGTACGCATCTTCAGCAAGGACTGCCTGTGGAATTTCGAGCCGCTCGAAAAATTCATCCAGGCCGTCCGCACGGTCGATCCGGAAGCGACCGGCAAACCGTTCACCACGCTCGAAGGACTCAAGGCGATGCGCAACGGCTTCCTCTGGGCCGGCGTCTACGCGCTCATCGTCATGGTCGTCGTGCTCTTGCTCGACTTCGGGCAGCTCAAGCATACGCTGGTCGCTTTGCTGCCTCTCGCCATGGGCATGGTCGCCACGCTCGGCATCATGGCCATGTTCGGCTTCTCGCTCAACCCGGCCAACATGATCGCGTTTCCGCTCATCCTTGGCGTCGGCGCGGACAACGGAGTGCACGTGCTGCACGATTTCCGCAACCGCGACCGCAAGCACCGCTATCGCCTGACCCACGCCACCGGCTTCGGGATCATGGTGGCGGCGCTGACGACGATCCTCGGCTTCGGTACGCTCATGATCGCCGACCATCGCGGCGTGGCCAGCCTCGGCCTCATTCTCACCGTCGGCGTCGCCTGCTGCATGGGCACCGCTCTCGTCTTTCTGCCGGCGCTACTCCACGTCCTCGGCAAGCGTGACAAGTCCCACGATGAACCCGCGACGCTCCCGATGCACGACGCGCGGGCGGCCTGAGTGATTCAACCACAGATAGACACAGATGAACACGGATGGGAATAGAGATCGGCCGACCCTACAAAAGGTACGGTTTAGGTTCACATCGGCATGGACGTGTCATTGAATAGAGAGCATCGAACGGAGAAAAAATGCTCACAACAGCTCTTCTCACCACGCTCGCGCTGTCCAGTCCGGACGTTCAAACTATTCGGGAAATCGCCATGCTACAAGGCGAATGGGAGCTTATTTCCGTGGATGGCAAACGGCCAGAACGTGAACTCCGACTGACGATCAAGGGAAGTGAGATCATTGATGATTACTTCAGCAAAATGGGATCTACATTCACCGTTGAAACGACAACGTTTCCAAAAGAAATTCACTTGAAGGCATATAGCAGGTGGCGGAGATGGTATGTAGTACCAATACCCTATGAAGTCACTCGAACTCACCTGAGGATTGGTTCAACTCTTTTGTTCTCCCGCGTTCCAATTGGACGGAGACAATAGTTGCGTCATTTCCGCCCCCCATCTGTGTCCATCCGTTTCCATCTGTGGTTTCCGATTACTTCGGCGAACCCCAGATTTTCTGCAACAGCTCGTACAAGTCCGGCTCGTCGCGTTTGAGTTCGGCTCGGTTGAAGGGGTAGAAATCGTTGTGCCCGAAGTATGCTTCCGTCATCTCTGCGAAGAACTCCTTCTCGTTGATCAGGGCATAGTGCTGCGTCTTCTTGCCGTTGATGTGCAGGATGCTCTTGTACTTGCCGCTCTCGCGAAAGCGTTCGTAGGCGGCCTTGATCTCGACGTGATCGAAGCCAAGCACCTGATCGTGATAGGCGTGGGCGAGTTCGTGCAGCACGGACCACGGCTGCACGCGCTGATGGTTGACGCTCGAAAAGTTGGCGGCGACCGGGATGTGCACACACCTAGCGAGCTTCTCGCTGTAGCCGTTCTGCTTGAGCCAGGCCTTGCTCGGATGGTACTGTGCCGGTCTGAGCTTGCCGTGCGAGACATCGATCCAGATGGCGACTTTGCGCAGCTTGGCGACCTTGTCTTCCGGCACGACGTGCTGAATGTCGTAGAGCCGATTGGCCAGGATGCGTAGCGCATGGTCGCCGAGCTTTTTGTCGGTGGTGAGCAGCCGATCGTCGACGTGCACGGTCCAGCCTTCGATATCGCGCGTGGTGTGCTTGGTCGGGATAGGCGCTGAGTCTTGAATCTGCGGATAGGCCACGGCCGCCGAAGCGATGAATGTAGTGATTGCTATCAGAATGCGCGACATACTCTTGATCCTTTCTGCTATTTGGCTTGCCATTGCACCACGACCTTCTCATGACGATATTGAATTTCAAGATCGAAATGCACAATCTCGTTTCCAAAAGTCACTTCCATCGAACCGAGGTAAACGCGATGCTCGGAGTGTTGAAGCTTGAGGTTTCGAATGACGCCGCCTTGAAATTCTGGGTGAACGTACATCGCTTTTTGGGCCGCCTTGGCGACTTCGTTCAGATCGGGGTCGGACTGTTCGGCAACGAGAAAAACGATGCCGCCGATTGCGATGAGTCCGAACCCGCCGAACTGAATCGCAGTCAACCACTGCTGCTGGCCGGCCGACTCATACATGCGATCGAAGACTGCTCCGAAGATCAATCCAGCCATCGGACCGATAAACAAAAGACCGATCAATGCACGGCCGGCAAAGGGTATCCCAAGGACGGCGAGCAAGAAAAATGCAATCAGGAGACCAAAGATGATTCCGACAAACGTGCCGACATCGGCCTTCGCCAAACCGCCGCGAATCCATCGTTCGAAAAATCCGATAATAGCGCCGCCTATGATCCCGCTAATCGCTCCGTACACGACGGCTTGCCACGCGTAGTCGCCGTAATCGGTGAGCCAGCAGCACACGGCAGCGACCAACGCTCCCAGTGGAATGCCGACGCACGCTCCGAAAAAAGTTCCCGCCAGACGTGTCCGGTGCGGCAGTAACGGATCCTCATTCGCGAGATCAAGATTCGACGGAGGCGCCGCTCCGTCGGGCGATTGCGCTTGGATGCCGGTTTCTCGTGATTCGTCAGGCATTGGCCGTGCTCAGTGATCGTCGAAGTCATCTAAATCTCAACCAGCGGCTTACCCAGCACGTCCATCTTTGGTGTCACACCCAACCCCGGCGCCGTGTTGGCGGCCATTCGCCCGTTGACGCGTTTCGGGGCGCCATCGGCGATGCTGACAATGACGTAGCTGTTAAAGTCCGTCGCCGTGAACAGGAATTCGCTCGGCGTGCTGTGCGCCAGGTGGGCGATGGCGGCGGTCACGATGTCGCCGCCCCAGCTATCCTCGAGCGTCATCGCGATGCCAAGCGATACGCACAGGTCGCGGGCTTGCTTCGTCTTCGTCAGGCCGCCGAGCTTGCTGATCTTGAGATTGACGACGTCCATCGCGCCGTCGGCATGGCCGCGCAGCAGCATGTCGATCGAGTCGATCACCTCGTCGAGCACGAACGGATGATCGGTGTGCCGGCGGATCGACAGACACTCCTCGTACGACAGGCACGGTTGCTCGATGTAGACATCGATGTCGCGCACTGCCCGGACGACTCGCATGGCGTCGTGCATCAGCCAACCGGTGTTGGCGTCGGCGACAAGCCGATCGCCCGGTTGCAGCTCGCCGGCAACGGCGCGGATGCGGGCGATGTCGTCCGCCGGTTCGCCGCCGACTTTGAGCTGGAAGCGGCGATAACCCTGAGCCCGATAATCCGCGACGCGGGTGGCCATCGCTTCAGGCGCCTCCTGCGAGATGGCGCGGTAGAGGACGAAGTCGTCGCCGTAGCGGCCGCCGAGCAGCACGCAAACGGGTTGCTTCGTGACCTTGCCCAAGATGTCCCAGCAGGCCATGTCGATGCCGGACTTGACGTAGGCGTGTCCCTTGAGCGCGGCGTCCATGCGGCGATTGAGCTTGCCCAGTTGCGTCGGGTCTTCGCCGATGAGGTGCGGCCCGAGTTCTTTGATGCCGGCACGAACACCGTCGCCGTACGCGGGCAGATAAAACGGCCCGAGCGGACAGACCTCGCCGTAGCCGACGATGCCAGTCTCGGTAACAACCTCGACGACGGTGCTATCGAAGACGTTGACCGACTTGCCGCCGGACCATTTGTAGCTGCCTTCATGGAGCGGCAGATCGACGCGGTAGGCACGGATGCGGGTGATTTTCATGCGGATAGGGACCGGGAGGGCGAGGCTCCTGCCGAGCCGTCGCCCGAAGAGTGTGTATTCTCACAGGTCATCTGACCTTCACGGCTCGGCAGGAGCCTCGCATTCCCAACATGGGGACGAACTTTATGTTAGCCTACTCCAAGCGAGTGAACAGTACTGGGAGTCACCCCGGGGTAAAGCAGACGCGGAAGCCGATGTGCGTATCGAAATAGCCGGACGCGGCGAACCAGCGATACGCGGAGGCAGCGTGGATCGCGTAGTCGTACCACGAGCCGCCGCGAAGGATGCGAACCTCGGAGGCCTCATTGGCGATCGGATCGGTCTCCGAGCTTGTGCCGTAGCCGAGATACCCATCCTGGCACCATTCCCAGACGTTGCCGTGCATGTCATAGAGACCCCAGGCGTTGGGCTTGAGTCGGCCGGCGGTCAATGACCCGGGGCATGCCCATGAGCTGACTTTCTCTTGCTATCGCCACTATCCCTTTCTCAAGGCCGAGCGTGTTTGCGAATGGCTGGCCGAAGCCATCGGTGACGCTCGCCGCGAACATGATTTCTTGCTGTGGGCATATGTCTTCATGCCGGAACACGTCCACGTTCTGGTTTGGCCGAAGCAGCCGCAATACGACATCGGCGGCATTCTCAAGTCGATCAAGCAACCGGTGGGTGTGCGTGCGATCAAACATTTGCGTCAGCATTCGCCGTTGTGGCTGCCACGCATCACGGTGAAGAAGGGCGCCAAGACCGAGCGTCGTTTTTGGCAAGCCGGCGGCGGCTTCGATCGCAACGTGACCGACCCTCGCCTCATTCTGCTTGATGATCGAATACATCCACGCCAATCCCTTGCGGCGAAAACTCGTGGAACTAGCTGAGGCATGGAAATGGTCGAGCGCGGGTTGGCACGAAGGCAAGAATTGCTTGAGGCCTGACCCCATCGAATTCGCTGGTTTGACCGGCTACTTTGGCGGCGAAGGTTGATGGGAGGCTGTCTCTCGCGGGTTCGCCGGGGTCTGGGTACAGACCCCGGCCACGGTTCCCGCCCGTCCGGTCCGTTTTACCTCTTCGTAAGCCGTATCCAGCCTCTCGGCCACTTTCATCTGGTGACTTGTGGTCATGGCGGTAGTGGCCTGATCAAGCAACAACTTTTCAATTTTCGATCCTCGCTTCGCTCGGATAAGAGAAAAGAAAAAAAGACAAAGAGCAAAGGGTAAAAGAACAAAGGACAAAGTGTAATTTAG
>VGZI01000100.1 GCA_016872605.1 Planctomycetota bacterium | reverse complement strand
CAAAACGAAGCGGTCGAGCCACGTATCAGCCTCGAAAGGACTCAGTCATGCCCGAAAAGCTGCCGCTCATTCCGCTCTGGATCAAGATCGCTTACACCGCGTTCATGGCGGTCATGATTCCCGTTTATCTCAAGAATTACGGGATCGGCAACTTTCTCTATTTCTGCGATGTTGCCGCGGTGCTGACGCTCGTCGGCATGTGGCTCGAAAGCCCGCTCATCCTATCGGCGATGCTTGTCGGCGCCTTTATTCCCCAAATGCTCTGGGTGGTCGATTTCATGGCCGAGGTCTCCGGATTCCAACTGACGAATATGACCAGCTACATGTTTAGCGCCGATAACCCGTTCTTCCTGCGCTTCTTGTCGTTCTTTCATTTTTGGCTGGTGTTCTTGCTGATCTACTTCGTCTGGTGCGTCGGCTACGACAAGCGGGGATTGCCGGTGTGGATGGGCATCGCCTGGGTACTCTTGACGGTGTGCTATGTGTGGATGCCGCCCCCCAGCCCTGTGCGTGATCCGGTGACGAAGCAGCAGTTGCGCGATCCGAATCAGCCGGCAAACGTCAACTACGTCTTCGGCCCCACGGGCGAGGAGAAGGCCCAGACCTGGATGGAGCCGAACGCTTATTTCGCACTCTACATGGTGGTGTTAATGGTCGGCATCTATCCGCCTACGCATTTACTGCTGTGGTGGCTGATGCCGCCGGCCGGCAAGCCGACCGAGGAGTGACGTATCTCTCCGCGAAATCTTGCACGTTCACCGGTCGGCTGTATTCTGATGTCATGACGTCCAACCGTATTGGAGGAAATCGTCATGACATCACTCCGAATCGTAACAACGCTGTTGCTCATTGGCAGCGCGTTTCTTCCTGGACAGGCGACGCTGGCGCAGTCATCACAAGCGCCCCAGCCGTCGGCGAGCGAGATCGAGAAGATCCATCGCCTCATCAAGCCGCAGGCGGGTGAATCGCGCTGGATGGAGATCGACTGGTATCCGAGCGTCTGGGAGGCCAGGCAGAAGGCGGCGGCGGAAGGCAAGCCGCTCTTCCTCTGGGCGGGCTCCGGAGGCGCGCCGCCGGCAGGCTGCTGAACCGCCGGTCGTCTCGGCCGTGCGCCGACCGGTTGGACCGATGCCAAGATCAAGCTCGTCAAGGACCACTTCGTCGCCGCCGCCGTCCCGACGGAACTGTGCCGCGCGAAAAGTCCTGAGGGCGAGTTTCTTCGCGCCGCCGGGATCGACAAGCATTGGGTGACGTCGAGCGGTTATTTCAGTTGCGTCTCAGCGAGCGGCAAATGGCTCAGCAGCGGACCGAGCGAAAAGACGCTCGAAGCGTTCAAGAATCTGCCTGAGGCCGAGCGCAAGCCTGGCGCGGTCAAAGTGCCGCCGCTTGACCCCGGCGACCGGACAATCATCGCCCCGCCCGAAGGTGGGCTGGTGCTGCGTGTCCACGGCCGTTTCCTGGCCCGCGACGATAAGGGCCAACTCCGCCATGTCGCCAAGAGCGATTTCCCCCTAGTCAAAGGCAACATCGCGTTCTTGCTCGAACCGAACACCGAGTACATGTGGCTCTCCGCAGCGGAGGTTCAATCGCTCGTGCCCGCCAAGCCAGCGAAAGGCGACAGGATCTTCGTGCAAGCCAACATCGCCGAGCGCATCGCGCGATTTCACCTCTCGCCGCGCCGGGCGCTGACGAGCGAGGATGGCATCATCCCCAAGTCGGCGCTCAAGCAAGCGACCTTGACGCTCCTCGTCGATGACATTACCCCAGAGCGCATCAAGCTCTCGGCTCACGGTTTCGTTCGCACCGGGAGCGAATTCGATCCCGCCAAGGCGACGTCGCCCAACGGTCCGCTGCCATTCGGCTATGCGACCGCGCTGCACGGCATCCTGGAATACGATCGCGTGAAAAAGACGTTCATTCGCTTCGACATGATCGCGCCGGGCGATGTGTGGGGCCGCTGGGGCGACGCGAACGGGAATAGCCAAACGATCGAACGCCCCGGCCGCAACCCAATCGGCTTCGCGTTCGAGTTGGCCGCCGGCACATCGCCGACCGATCGCTTGCCTCCCGCCGGACACGGCGGCCGAGCGATCCGAGCGGGCTACTTCGGCACGTCAGAGTAGGGTGTGTGAAACGCACCAACCGACGAAGTTTTCCATCGGACGGTGCGTTTCACGCTCCCTACACAAAGTAGAACTGGGCAAAACCATGCGCCGTTCCGTTCATGATTCTGTGCTTCATGATTTTGTGAAGTTCAAGACTTGGAGCGCCTTTTCGACGACTTCAAACGCCGCTCGTGGTTTCGCGATACGCCGAACATTCGCGCGCAACTGATCGAGCCGCTTTTTGTCTTTCAGGAGCGCATCGACCTTGTACCCCAGCGTTGCCAGGTTGTTCGCCTTGATCGCGGCGCCGTTCTCCAAGAGATAATCGCTGTTGCGGCTCTCCTGTCCGGGGATCGGGTTGACGATCACCATCACCGCCCCGCGGGCCAGCACCTCCGACGTCGTCAGCCCTCCCGGCTTCGACACTACCAGATCGGCCGCCTGCATCAACTCGTCGATCTCCTTCGTGAAGCCCATCACCTTGACCTTGTGGCGTGGGGGCGGTTTCTGCTTGTCGAGTTGTTTCTTCAACTCTTCATTGCGCCCCGTTATCGTCACAAGTTGGATCGGCTGCTCGACGTTCAAAAGCCCGTGAAAGATCTTCTCGATCGGCCCGACGCCGAAACCGCCGGAGAGCTGCAGGATGATCGGCCGATCGTCGGCGAGCCCGTGCTTGGCGATGCAGACCCTGCGATCCTTGGGCGTGCTGAAGACCGGGTGAATCGGGATGCCGGTGCAAAACGTGTCGGCCGCCGGCACGCCCCAATGCTGCAGGTACAGCGCCCCCTCCGGCGTCGCGGTGAAGTAGCGATCGCACGGCTGATTGACCCAAAGCCGATGTGTCTCGAAATCAGTCGTCGCCGTCACCTGGCGCAAATCGAGTTCCTTCTTCTCCCGCAGCGACGCGATGATCTCGGCCGGTAGGAAGTGCGTGTTGATCACGATGTCCCACGGCTCCGACTTGAGGAACTTGATAAACGAACGCAGGTTCAGCTTTTCAAGATAGAGTCACAGCCGATCGCGGCGGCGTTTGGGCGACGGCGGTTCATCGAGCAAATCGTAGAAGTAGCCGAGCAGGTGCGGGGCTTTGTTGACAAGATCGATGTAGAACTGCCCGTAGAGGTGGCGAAAGAGCCGATTGGTCATGTCGAGCACATCGATATTTTTGACCGTCGCGTCGGGCAGCATCTGGCGAGCCGCGAGTTCGACGGCCTCCGCGGCGCGCAAATGCCCGGCGCCGACCGACGCGGACAGGACGAGAATGCGTAGCGACATACGGCGATCCTTTCGAGTATTCTCTTTACCTTTAGCGCTCGCATGGCACCCTGCGAACGCTAAACGTAAACGGCGGGGGGGGCTGCTTCTCCCTAGGTCAACCGTTGCACGCGTTCGGTTTGTGCCGACTGATAAAAACCATAAACCGCTCGCAACAGCGCCAGGCATTCGTCGGCGGTCATCGGCGGGTCCTCCTGGCCCATGCAGGCGCGGACAGCGGAGCGCAGGAACGGTGTGTAGCCGCGCTGGCCGCGCGGGTAGGCGTATTCCTGCACGCGCGGCTGTTGGCCGGCGCCGACGCGCGTCGTGTAGTGTTGCATCGGCTGCTCCTCGACCGTCGCGAGCTTGACCCAGCCGTGCTCGCCCCAGATTTGGATGTGCGATTGCACGCCGCGATCGAGATAGTACGCGCTCGTCATGGTGCCGAAACAGCGGCGATTGAACTTGAGCGCCAGGACGGCGGAGTCCTCGACGTCGATGGGCTGCCCGCCGACGACGCCGTGAAATCCGGTCACGGCTTCGACGCGCAGGCCGGTGATGTACATGGCAAGGTCGAGCCACATGATGCCGAACCAGGCGAGATGCCCGCCGCCGGCGCGTTCGCGAATGCACTGCCAGCTTTCACGATAGGCGCGTTGGGTGAGCCGGGTCTGGTCGGCGACGATGTGGATCTCGATGCCGTAGATATTGCCGAGCTGCCCTTTGCGGATCATGCGTCGCGCTTCTTGGACAGGCGCATGCGAGCGGTTGGCCATCACGAGCATGAGATGCTTGTGCCGCTGCTGGGCTTTGCGCACGAGCGGCGTAAAGTCTTCGACGCGCGTGCAGCCGGGCTTTTCCGAGAGCACATGAGCGCCGGCGTCGAGAGCCTGATCGATCGCCGCCGGGCACAGCCGCGATTCGAGGGCGATGACCGAGGCCGTCGGCCGAAAGCGCCGATACATCTCGGCCGCGTCTTTGTGCACCGCGCGCAGCTTATTGCCCAGCGCCTTGCGAGCGGCCGGCACGGACGCGCCCGACGGATCGACCAGCGTCACGCTCTCGACTTCCTCGATCGCCGCCAACGACGGAATCCACTGATCCAAATGGGCGCCGTCGCGATTGGTAATGACGGCCACGGGAATGGCTTTCGGCATGATCGGCTCCCGGCAAGTCGCAGTGAAGTTCGTTTCTGTTCCTTTTTATTGCTTTCAAGCCACGTCGGTGGCGTCACGAACTTTTCATCGGGATTATTCTTGACGGCGGCTTGACGGCGCGGAGTGATGGAGTCACTACTTGAAAGCGCCCTCACTTCTTTCGTGACGAGAGGACCACGAATTGCAAGCTGTTTCTGTGCGGAGCGATCGTTGCCGTGATCGCATAGGGTAGCGCCGATTCTGGTGGGCAGAAAAAGGAGGCCGTCCCCACCGGTGACGAAAAACACCTACTTGGCAAACTGGTTCAGGTCGAGTATGGGACGGAAGAAGACCCTCCGCCTAGACCGTGGATTCACAACGTGAATCTCGGCGACATGGTTCAGTTCTCGCTCGTATGGCCACCCCGAAGCCTTCGCACACTCAAGGAGGAGCCCCGATACGCCTTCGCCTTCGAGTCGGAGCGTCGCGGCAAGGAGCCAGGCCCGGTCTGGTTCACCACCGACCGGAAACTCATCGACGCCCTGTTCGAGAAGGCCAACAAGGCAGGACGGCCTTGACAGAAACGCTCCGCATGTGCCGCCGCAGGGGGTCGCCGCCGAAAAACAAGTTCGGCGAAGGAGGGTGTGTTTCTGGCTACGCAGTGGCTTTTCTGGGCGCTGGCCCCGCTACTTCTCGGCTTCGTGGTCGCCTGGGGCGCTTTCGTGCTGGCCGCGGCGCGCGGTGCTTGGCGTCGCGACATCGACCTCGGAGGCATGCGCGGGTGGTATCCTGGCTCGGTGCTTCGGCTCCGTGGGGCGGCCGCAGTCACCGTCGGGGGCTTGATCACGACCGGCGTGGGAACCTACGCCGCCGCGATTTCACTCGGACTCCTCAAACTGGTGCTGGAGTTGTGCTCGTAGCGCCGAACCCATATCATGGCCCGCCTGTAAAGAGCGCGCACACTGATGGTTCCCCTTTTTCTTGAAGTTTTTTCCAGGGGCACTTCGCACATTTGATGAGTCGCGAAGCGACGATGCTTCGTTAGGCGCCGTGAGGTTCGGTTGTTGCGGTTGTCGCTGGTGCGGCTAACGGCAGCCCGTCGTATGGCAGCGATCCTAATCAACCCAATTTTCGCGTGCAGAACATGGCACTGCCCGCCGACATGAACCCGGCGCGACTGCAAGGCCGGCGCGGCTTGCTGGACAATCTGAATTCGTGGCGCCGCGAGGCGGACGGAGCAAGCGCGGCGGGGACGATGGATCGGTTTCAGCACGACGCGTTTGAGCTTATCTCGGGGCCACGCGCCCAGCGGGCATTCGACATCGCGAGCGAGAACCCGCGTGTGCGCGACCTGTATGGGCGAAACACATGGGGCCAGTGCGCGCTCCTCGCCAGGCGTCTCGTCGAAGCGGGAGTGACTTTCGTCACGGTCAACATGATCGGCTGGGACAATCACTCCAACTTGCGGCCGTTTGTCGGTTAGCACTTGCCGATGCTCGATCAGGCCATCGCCGGGCTCGTCACCGATCTGGTGAATCGCGGCATGTACGATGACGTGGCCCTGTTCGTCCTTAGCGAATTCGGTCGAACGCCGCGCATCAACCAGTATGCCAGTCGCGATCACTGGTGTCAGGCCGGCTCCATCGTCATCGGCGGCGGTGGCATTCGCGGTGGAACGGTCATCGGTTCCACGGCTGCCCGGGGCGAGTTCCCGCGCGACCATCCCGTCAGCCCGGGCGACGTGCTGGCCACCCTTTACCACGTGCTTGGCATCGACCTAAACACCTCGTTCAATGACCGAACGGGACGCCCAGTACCGATGCTAGCGGAGGGGGAGCCAATTCGAGGATTGCTCTAGGAATTGTATCGTCGCTGCCGGAGCGCTTGGGCGAAGTCGGCGCAGCGGCAGCGACCTTCCTGGTGCCGCGTTTCACAAGTTCCTCGGCGCGACCAGGCGCCAATCACCGGCGGGATCTGCTGAACGCGGCACAGGGTGAACTCGCAACGGTACGTCGACGGATCATTTCTCCAAATTGACCGGCGTGATTTTCAGCGTGATTTCCTTTTTGTCGCGCAAGACTCTCACGGTGACTTCGACGCCGGCCTTGAGCGTTGCGCGGATAGCATTGTAAACGGTGACGTTGGGCACTTGCTTGCCCGCCAGCTCGATGATGATGTCACCCTCCTTCATGCCCGCCTTGTCCGCGGGGCCTCCCACGATGATCATTCGGATCAACACGCCCTTCCCCTCGAAGAGCTCTTCCGGCCGAAAGCGCAGGCTGGGGCCCAATGTCGGCGGTCCGCCGACGCCAGTCTTGGGCGCGCCGATCGGCGTGTACTCCGGGCGCTTCGGATTGGTGCGAAAATCATTGATCACCAACTCGGCATAGTCGGCGATCCGCTTCATGCCGTGCACGTTGATGCGATCCGGCAAGTCGGTCGATCGGTGGTAATCGGGATGCTCGCCGGTCCAGAAGAAGACGACCGGGATGCGTTGTTGGTAGAAGTTGTACTGGTCGCTGGCGATGAAGCCGCGCGTGTTCTTCTTGATGATGTCGAAGCCCGGATTGAGCCGAGTGACGAGTTCGTCAAACTCCTTGGCGGTGTTCGTCCCTTCGACGAGCAATGGCTGGGCGTCGAAAACGGTCACTTGGTAAACGAGACCCTTGAAGTCCCAGGTGATCATGGCGTGCAGGCCGCCGGCCGGGATCTTTTTGAACACCTCGGCCTTGGCGCCGTCCTTGAGTTCTTCGGGCGTCCCCTTCACGCTGCGAAAGAACTTGCATTTGGCCGTGAGTGGATACGTCTTCACAAGCTTACCCTCGTGGAAGGAAACCGAGACTTCTTTTTCATCGATGGCGGTGATGCGCCAGTCGAGTTTGCCGACCATATCGAGGTTGAACATGGCGGCGGTGTTCTTGAGCGGGAAGAGCGGAGCGATCTCGGTGTAATGGCGCGAGCCGATAAGGCCCATTTCCTCGGCGGTGAAGGCCATGAAAACCATGCGTCGTCCGGTGCGGTCTTTCTTGTCGGCGAAGCGGCGAGCGAGTTCCATCATGGTGGTGGTGCCGGAGCCGTTGTCGTCGGCGCCGTAGTAGGTGGTCTTGGTTTTGGCCTTGCCGCCGATGGCGCCTCCCATTGCGCCATAGCCGAGGTGATCGTAGTGTGAACCGACGACGACGGTCTCGGTGGCGAGCGGTCCTTCGCCGTCGATGTAACCGATGACGTTCTTGACGGGGACCTCGGAGCGCTTGACTTTGACATCAAGGTTGGCGCTCCAGCCGGTGAGCGCGGCGCTGCGCGGCTTGAGATCGCCGTCGATGGCTTTTTCGATCTCCTGGAGACTCTTGCCGAGGCTCGATTTCATCATCTCTTCCAGGAAAGATCGTTTCATGTGAACGAAGGGCGTGGACGTGGTTGTGATGCGAAAGGAAAACTGGAACGGCATGAGGGTGTCTTTGGTTTCGCTGGCGTCGTTAACGACGATGACGGCGACGGCGCCGTGGCCTTCGCCGGCGTTCTGCTTGGCCTCGAGCGCCGCCAAGGCGTTCTTGTACATGCCGCCGAACGGACGCGTGTTGTCGTTCCAGCGTGGCACGCGGCGCAGCGCGATGACGATCTTGCCCTTCACGTCAACGCCGGCGAAGTCGTCATAGGCGATGCCGTTGGCCGACACGCCATAGCCGACGAAGACGACGGGGGCATTGCGCTTGCCCGGAGCGGACGTGCCGCTGACCTGGAAGTCGGTTCCCTGTTTAAGTTCCAGTTTCTTGCCCTCGGGACCTTCCAAAACGAGGGTGCTGGTTCCATCGAGTTGCGTATTGCGGCAGAACGGGAAGGGCTGGAAGTAGGTTCCGTTGACGCCGCCCGGCTTCAGACCGGCGCGCGAGAACTGCACGGCAATGTACTGCGCCGCCAGGTCGAGTCCCAGCGTGCCGACGCCGCGGCCTTCGCATTCGTCGGACGCCAGAAAGAAGATGTCGCGGCGCATCCGTTCAACGCTCGGGTCGGACTTGGCGTCCTGGGCGCCGGAGTACGGCACAAGATTGAGTGCGACCATGGCAATCAGCACTGGGAAGCCACGGCGAATCGATGTAGGCATGGGGGAACTCCTCGGCAGATGCTTTCGCGGCAGGGTGACGTTCAGCGATGTTTTTATTTGTACACGCTCACCGATCAAAGTGCAAACACGAAAGCGAATGCTTCGTCATCGAGTGTTTGTAAAATGAATGGCGCGGCGGACCCCACGGCCTGTCGGCCGTCGGCGTTCCAAACTTACATGGGTTTCGGATGATGATGAGACATGCGATTGTAGCATTCCTTTTGTTGCCGCTCGTCGCCCAGGCCGACAATTGGCCGCAATGGCGCGGGCCGGGCAATCGCGGCATCTCGGCCGAGACGAAAGTGCCCGTGCAATGGTCAGCGACGCAGAACGTGCGCTGGAAGGTCCCCCTCGACGGCGCCGGCGTCAGCCAGCCCATCGTCTGGGACGACCGAATCTTCCTCACCGCGTCCGATGGACGACTCAACGAGCGATTGCATGTCTATTGCTATTCTCGCGCCGACGGCAAACGACTCTGGCATACGAAGTTATTTGGTTCCGCCCCCACCGATCTCTATCCCCTCGGCGGCATGGCAGTCCCCACCCCGGCAACCGACGGCATGCTCGTTTACGTTCTCTTCGGCACCGGCGACCTGGCGGCGCTCGACTTCGCCGGCAAACCCGTCTGGATTCGCTCGCTCGCACAAGAATATGGCCCGTTCCGCAATCGATGGGGCATGGGCACGTCACCCGTCCTTGTCGGCGACATGCTGCTGGTTCAAGTCGATCACTGGAGCCAATCGTACCTCCTCGCCGTCGACGCCAAGACCGGCGCCAATCGCTGGAAAGCAGACCGCCCCGGCAGCGTCAACTGGACGAGCCCGCTTGCCGTCAACGTCAAAGGCCGAACCGAGATCGTCACGTTCGGCACCAATTTCGTTCGCAGCTATGACCCCGACAAGGGGAATGAACTGTGGCGCGTCGACGGCATGCATTTCCAGTGCATCCCGAGTCCGGTCGTGATGGGCGACCTGCTCTTCGCCAGCTCCGGCGAGAACACCATGGCGATCAAGCTCGACGGCAGCCGGGGGGACCTGACCAAGACGCACGTGATGTGGAAGAACCGCAAGGCCAACGCCTTCCTTCCTTCGCCGCTCTTGTACGAGGAGCATCTCTACTTGCCCGGCGATCGCAACTTCGTCAGCTGCTTCTACGCGAAGACGGGAGAACTGGTGTGGAAGGAACGGCTCGGCAACGAGTTTCACGCCTCGCCGGTGGCGGCGGCGGGCAGAATCTACCTAGCGACCAAAGAAGGGACGGTCAACGTGGTGCGTGCCGGCGCAAAGTTCGAACTCTTGGCCAACAACAAGATGGGCGAAACCATCGTCGCCTCGCCGGCGATTTCGAATGGTATGATCTTCGTGCGCGGGGAGAAGCATCTGTTTTGCATTGAGTAGGTGAGTAGTGAGTGGTGTGGAGATGGAAACAACTCACTACTCAATACTCACCACTCACCAATTTCAGAACACATCCAGCCAGAAATGGTGGCCGCGGTAGTAGCGTTGCGGCTGCCAGTATTCGTAGCGCCAGCCCGGTTCACGGAATGCCGGGAACGCCATGTAGGCAGGTGGCCGCATGTAAGGCATGCCAGGACCTTCCGGCCAGCGTGGTCCCATCGCTGGCCAGTAGTTGTGCGGGAAATAGTAGTACGGGTAGTAGTAGAGCCGGTTGAGCTGGTAGCTTTGGTGATAGGGTTGATAGTATTGGGCACGAGACTCGCTCGCGAAAAAGCCCATTGCGAGTAAGCCCAAGACGAGCAATCCGGCAGTCCGTCGGTCCATGTGCGTACTCCTTACGTGAAGTTCGGCCGTTGCCTGTGCCCGCGCAATCGCTCTGGGCTGGAGGCGAGGTCAACTCAACGATACCATTCAGATCGGGTCGCCGGGAAAAAAGTTCACACTTCGATTGGCGTTTCGGCCAGGCATAACCCATACTTCAGGCATAGGCGACAGAGTCTCCCTGCGCATCTGCACAGACGGCCAGTGACGCCGGTCCCCACTACCCGAGCACCCGATGTCCGACATGCGATCGTCGAGAGTGGCGAACTTTGTCGACAGCCTCTTTTTCGGCCTGGGCCGCGGCGTGGTTTTACTCGTTCCGTCGGCCTTCCTGACGGTGGCGGCAATCCGAAGCTGGGATCAGCAAAAACCCTGGCTCCTCCTGGGCGGCATAGCCTTCCAACTTCTGGTAATGCTTTGGACGTTCTTGTCCGCTCGATCGTGGAATCAGCCCATCGGCCCGGCCCTGGTCACGCTCTATCTCACCGCCGTCGCCTGGCTTTGGTTCGGCGACGGCGTCAACGATTGGTTCACCCATCTCTCCAAAGGCGTGTTGATCGGATTCCCAATCATCGTGTTCGGTTTCCAGACTCTGATCGAATCGGGCGCCCCGATGCTGCGAGACGCCAATATCCTGGCCGATCGCCTGTCGAATCGCCAGGATTGGCCGGCGGATCTGTTGCAGTGCCGCGTCTTGCCCGAAGTCAAAGCATTTCGCGCCAGCTTGGCGTACGATGCGGCGCCGGCGCTGGCGTTGCTCGATCACCCTCGCATTGAGGTGCGCGTGGCAGCCCTGTTGGCATTGGAGTTCCGGAAGGATTGGCGACCCGGACAGGCCGAGTACGTCATGCAAATCGCGCAACGGGCCGAGGAGCCGGTCGTTCGCGCCGCCGCCGTTTTGGCACTGGGCAACCTGGAAGATCGGCAGATGATCGAGGCGCTGGCACAATTCCTCAACGATCCCAGCCAAGAGGTCCGCCGCGCCGCCATCGAGGCGCTTCTCTGGGAAGGCGAAAACTGCTGGGCATGGATTCGCTTCGCCATCCGCCGCAACATGTCCGACCCGCTTTTCCGCGACGACGGTCCGCTCTTGCCCGAAGGCCAACTGCTCATCCCGGAGATGGTGAACGACATGACCGCGTGGTGCGCGGAGAAGGGGCAAATCTCGGCCCGGGCGGCGGAGACGCTGGCGGCGCATTTCAATCGCCTGATGTGCGAACGCATCGACCCGACCTTGGTGGCGTGGATTCGCCAGCAATTGGCTGATCCGCAGACGCCGGCCGTTCTGCGCGTCGAACTGGGTCGCCTAATGCAGGTCCACAAGATCCTCGACGACGAGTTGCTCGATCAGATGCTCGACCCCGGCACGCCGGCGACGCTACGGCTCATTGCCTGCGAGACGATTCTGTCGCAGGAGACGGGCGATCCGATGCTGCGCAGTGTTGCCGTCAGCTGCCTGAAGGACCTCGCGCGTCTGCCGAACCGCGAGATCGCCCTGGGCACGGCCGATGTCGTGCAGCGTCGGCTGGGCGTGGACTTGGGCATCGGCTTGGGGCAACCTCTGCCGCCGGTGAACAGCCGTCAAGCGGGCGACGTTGTGCGCCGCCTGCTCGCCTGGGCCAACCAGGGAGACGACGAACTCGAGCAGTCCGGCGCCCCCCGCGGCGGCTCGCGCTGGACCATCTGATCACTCGGCCGCCATTTCTTCAGAGCCTGAAGCGTCTGCGAAGCAATCTCCTTCGCCTACGCTTCAGGCTTTGGCCTTTTGTCCGTAGAACGTCCTTATCCGACAACTCGAGCATGAGGCCCAGACGCCATGACCGCGCTCGATCTTCAGAAACGACTCCTGGCGCTCGCCGATCCCGAACGAGCCCAGGCATCGGCGCGCTACTTCAAGACAGGGCCGGGAGAATCGGGGGAAGGGCTGCGTTTCCTTGGCCTGGACGCGGCGAGCGTTCGCGGACTTGCCAAGGAGTTTCGCGCCCTACCGCTTGCCGAGGTGGAGGCGACGCTCCAGTCCGATTGGCACGACGAACGCGCCGTTGCCCTCGTGGTTCTCACGCTGCAGTATCCGAAGGCCGACGCGGCGGCGCAGAAGGCGATATACGAACTGTACTTGGCGAACACCTCGCAGGTTAACAGCTGGGCCTTGGTCGACTGCTCGGCTCCGCAAATCGTCGGAGCGCATCTTTGGCCGCGCAGCCGCAAGCCGCTCGGGAGACTTGCGAAATCCAAGAGTCTGTGGGAACGCCGAATCGCCATCGTGGCGACGCAGCACTTCATTCGCAAGGGAGATTTCGCCGACACGCTCCGCGTCGCAGAACGCTTGCTCAACGACGACCAAGACCTCATCCACAAGGCGGCCGGCTGGATGCTGCGCGAAGTCGGCGAGCGCGACACGGCGGTCCTGGAGCAGTTTCTAAAGCAGCACTATCGCGCGATGCCGCGCACGATGTTGCGCTACGCGATCGAGAAGTTTCCGCCCAAGAAACGCAAGGCGTATCTGAACGGCGACGTATAACATGGGCTGTAGGGTGCGTGAAACGCACCTGCCAACCGAAATGGTGCGTTACACGCACCCTACGAAATCCCGTGAGGTGAGTCATGTCCCAGACTGTGGATTGGATGTATCACCGCAAGAGCTGAATGTCGTGCAAGAAGGCTCAGGGGTTCCTTGAGCAGCACGATGTCCAAGCGAAGTCCGTCACCGACGCCAGCAAAGAACGCAAAGGCCCGGCCGACGCCTTGGCGTTGGCGAAGTCTGTCTCGTTCATTTACGTTGCCAAGGGGAAGAAAATCGTCACGATCAACATGAAAAATCCGCCGGACGACGACGCCCTGATCGCCCTCTTGCTCGGCCCATCGGGCAATCTGCGCGCCCCGACGATCCGCAAAGGGAACACGCTCTACGTCGGCTTCAGCGAAGAATCGTACGCACAGCTCGTGAAATGAGATTGTCGGTGGGTCGCGGGATTAGTCACACCAGCGCCGGCTGCGAACCGCGCACTCCGACCTTTTCGCAAAAATAGCGAATCACGTCCGCATCGACGGTCGGCTCAAACTTGCGAGCGAAGAATCGCCCCGAGCTTTCGATGGCGGGGACATCATTCATCGTCAATACCACCGGATGGTTGCTGTCGCCGTAGGTCGTGCCGAAGTTGAGGTAGGTGAGGTTCGCTCCCGTCACTTGGGCCGCCAGCGGTGAGTTCATGAGCAAGGTTTGGAAGAAGCTCATGTCCGGCACGAGCGAGTCTTTGAAGGCCAATTCGTAAGCGGGGTTCTGGGCCAGAAAATCCAGGATGTAGCCGCTGCCTCGCCGGTGATGCAGAACCATTGCGAGCCGCGATGAAACAGCCACCTGTCCGGCAGCGCGTGCGGGTTGGGGCGCAGATTGATGCCCCAGAAGTAGAAGGAGCGCAAGGCCGCTCGCAACAGACGATACGGATGCAGTGCCGAGTCGTAGACGTTGCGCGTGACGACCGGCCAGCGAATTCGCCAATAGAAATTGCGCGGATCGTTTTCCTCGAAGCGCTCGGCTTCCAAAAAGATTTTGCCCTGGTTGGCGGCGAGAAAGGCGGTGAGCCCGTCGCGCACGAGCAAGTCCTGGCCGCTATTGAGCGTGACGAAGTCGTAGGATTTCCCCGCCGCGCGCACGGCCTTCAGGAGCAACAGCGTCGCGTCGATGGTATTGTAATCGCCCCATGTCACGGAAACGCGATCGTCAAGCACCGTGACGCTCGACCCGGACGCGATCGCGCGGATCACCTCCTCCGTGCACTTCGCATCAACGTGAATGTAAACGTCGGCATGCCCCTCGGCCAACAGCTGCCGCACCAAGGCGTTCACCTGGTCCGGGTTCTTGTGGACCAAAAGCATGTGGGCGACGCGCAGGTCGTGGATTTCCGCCATCCGGCGTTCCTCGTTATCGCAGCCAGTACCTCGCCTCTTGCCACGCGTAAGCGGCCTTGATGGTGATCCCTTGCGGCGATTCAACGAATTCTACATCAAGAAACCGTGCACGGACGAACCCTAACGACAATGTAAGCGTTGTGATTGGAGGCCCGAATTGCGCCAAGCGAGTGCTGCGCGCGAGAAAAGCGCAAGCGAAAGTCACCGTGGCGACTCGCGCTTGCGCTTTCCTGCGTTTCGGCCGTGCTCATCCGAAGAGGCGGCTAAAGAAGCCGGTGTTTTTTTCTTCTTCCTTTTGCTCCGGGGTGGCGCCAGCGGGTGGTTTGCTGGCGGGTTTTTGATCTTGATTGCGGCGTAACCTGTTGAGTCGCTCGCGCAGGTCGGGGTCGCGGCTGGATTGTTCAATTTCGCGGGCCAACTCATCCTTAAGGCGCTGAACTTCTTGCTTTTGCCTTGCCATCTCGGCCCGTTCCTTGGCCATGGCCAGTTCCATTTGCTTCATCTGATCCATCATGTCCCGTTCGTCTTGTTCGATTTGGCGGCGCTGCTCGTCGAGTTCGCGTTTCAGGCGGAGGATTTCCTCGGCCTGTCCAAGCCGCGTCGCGCTGACGGGCGCATTCGGGAGGAGGGTCGGCGCCGGGCCGCCCAAGGCCGATTCTTCCGCTTCTTGCAACTTCTGATGCAGGCTGCGTATGACTTCGGATTTTTCTTCAACGAGCATTTCGTACTCGTGCTGCCGTTCCAGCCAAAGTTCCTCCCCCTCGCCGGCCCCGAGCGCTTCGAGCTCGTCAATGCGAGCCTTTAGCTCGGCATTTTCCAGGCGCAGCAACTCAAGCTCCTCGGCAACGGCGGGAGCCAGCACAACGGCGGCGATGATCGCATCTTCAGATTTCGTTCCGCCGCCTCGCAGTTCGCTCAATAGCTGCTCGTTGGCTGCCGAGAGCATCTCAAGCTCTTGGTCGAACTCCGTAAGCGTACAGAGATCGTTGTCGGTGTCGTCCGGTTTTTTCGTCGGTGGGGCGGACGGTGACGCGCGGCGCGCATCGCGGCGTAAGACGGGTGCCATCTCTCTGTCTCCAATCTTGCGTTCCGAGGGCGCAACATAGTTCCGAGGCATGTCGCTCCTACCACCACTATAGCTCGCAAAATCGGTACAGGTGCAAAAATCCTCTGAGGCTGAAGCGTGAGCGAAGAAAAACGTGCTTCGCTTGCGCCTTAGGCTCTGACGGCCAAGACCTCGCGCAAGATCGCAAGGGCCGCGTCGACTTGGTGGGCGGTGATGCACAAGGGCGGACAGAAGCGAATGGCGCTCTCGCCGCAGCCCAAGAGCAGCAGGCCCCGGCGGAATGCGTTCTGAATGACGGCGTCGCGCAACTCCGGGTTGGGGGACGGGTCGCTTTCGGATTTGCCCAGGTCCATCGCCGTCATTAGCCCCAGGCCGCGAACGTCGGTGATGAACGGGAAATCCTCGCGCAGCTTCCGCAAACCAGTGCGCAGTTGTTCACCACGCTCGGCAGCGTTGGCGATGTACTCCGACTGCAGGAGGTCGATCGTCGCCAGGGCGGCTCGACAGCTGACCGGGTTGCCGCCGAACGTGCTGGCGTGGCTGCCGGGCGGCCAATCCATGACGTCGCCACGGGCGACAATGGCGCCGAGTGGCATGCCGCTGGCGATGCCTTTCGCAAGACACAGAATGTCCGGCTCGACATTCCAGTGCTGGACCGCGAACATCTTGCCCGTGCGGCCCATGCCGGTCTGCACTTCATCGGCCACAAGCAACATTCCGTACTTGTCGCAGAGCGCACGCAGCGCCGGTAGGAACCCCGCGGCCGGCACGTGATACCCGCCTTCGCCCTGGATCGGCTCGACGAAGATCGCCGCCACTTCCTCCGGCGGCGCCACGCGTTTGAACACCGTGTCTTCGATCTGTTTCACGCACGTGCACACGCTGTGCTCCGTCGCGCACGTCTGACAGCCGCGCGGGAACGCCACGTGATGGATGTCCGGCACCAGCGGCGAGAAGCCACGCCGATGCACAAGCTTCGAACCCGACAGCGACATGGCGCCGTACGTTCGCCCATGAAACGCGCCGAAGAAGGCGATGGCGCGCGACCGATGCGTGTGCCAGCGGGCCAGCTTCAGCCCGGCTTCCAGCGCCTCCGCGCCGCTGTTCGTGAAAAACACGCGCTTCGGCTTTGATCCCGGGGCCAGCTCGGCGAGCTTCTGAGCGAGATCGATCTGCGGCTCGTAGTAGAAGTCCGTGCCCGACATGTGCAGCAACTTCGCTGCCTGATCTTGAATCGCCGCCACGACCTTGGGATGGCAATGCCCGGTCGCAGTGACGGCGATGCCCGCGGTGAAGTCGAGAAACAAATTGCCGTCCACGTCCTCGATCACCGCGCCCGACCCGCGCGCGCAGACCAGCGGATAGATGCGCGTATACGACGGCGACATGTACTTTTCATCGCGGTCGAGCAGCGCGCGCGCTTTCGGCCCCGGCAAAGCGGTTTGGATCTTCGGAACCTGGCGTCCTTCGAATTGCCACATGGTGATTATCCCTCGATCTTTCCAACACCGATCGTTTCAGGTACGACGAGCTTGACCTGTCAACCACGCTCTCACGAATTCCTTCAAAGACGATGCCAGGAGTGTGAGTTCATCGCCAATCGGCGTCCAAACGAAAACACTTGGCTCCACGACTCCCTGAGCGTTGATTGGATGTGCGAAGGTCCCATCGGCTCCGTTGCTCGCAAAAAACAGCAGATCGTCGCCACGAGGACAGTACCGGCGGTTGTCGTCGTATGGATGCATGGTAGCCCAGCGCATGCGGAGGTTCTGTTTGACCATATCTGAGATTGGCCAGAACAACCACATATCCTCGAACCAGTCACCGTCATCGACGCTTAGCATGCTCATGACACCGTTCGAATCAAGGAACAGCGAACGAAGTTCGAGCGGCATCAGCACCTTCAGCAGCGACTCCAGTTCAGCAAAGTCTTGACTCAATGCCGGTGGCCGAAAGTCCGGCTTTGACCGGATGCCAGGCGCGCGTTCGGCATCCGCATAGACCTCGATAATGAAATCGCGCCAGTTCATTGTTCACCGCGATTGGCGTCACAACGGCTTGATCGCGACCAAACCGCGCGGGCGGAATTGCACTTTCATTTCACAGTTAGCCAAAAGGCCGGTGCCGACCAATGGTTCGGTGTCCGATTCGTCTATGTCGATCAGGCGCTGTCGACGGTTCCATACAATCGATCCGAGGAACATGTCGACGAGGATTTCGCTACCAGCCGCCAGGGTCGCATAAGTTTGATGGTCCCAGGGCAGTCCGAGATCGGCAACCAGGGCGGGGGGCAAGCTCAGGAAACCGTCAAAGCCTGTGTCGATAACTGCCGTGATTCGCCGGCTCGGCCCACCAGGGCCGCGAACGGTCAGTTGAACGGTCGCTTCAAGGTCGGAGTTTACGATGCCGGTAATCATGCAACCGGACTCCGTCGACCGCCGAATCGTCGCGCGGAACGCGAGCCGACCCTACGCAGCCAAATCTGGGCCTCTGGAACGCGGGAACGCAGCCGTGCACAAGCCGCCATTTCACTTTCGTCGATTTCGTATTCGCCGGTCTCGATGTCGATGGCAATGAAATGGCGCGCGCTCGCGCCCTTCAAGCTCGGGCGAACTTGCTTTTCGAAAATCTCTTCACCACGCCTGGCAATTTCCTCTTTCGGATATCGGCGTTTTGTTGTCCCCATCGCTGTCCTCCCATGATAATAATTTCCTCATTTGCCCCTCTAGTCTATCCGCATAACTCCACAGATTCGCTGCGCTCGCCTGCGCGCTTTTGGCGGCTATTTCACCTCCGTCGTCAATCCCTGTGCCATCTTGACTTCCTCGGCATGATTGACGGTCCAGGCGGTCTTGTGCGTGACGGCTTCGATCAGGCCAGCGGCGCTGGGGTGGCCGTTGCCGCTCTTCTTGACGCCGCCGAACGGCAAATGCACCTCGGCGCCGATGCACGGTAAGTTGACATAGCCCATGCCATATTCGCATTCATCGCGGTAGTAGCGCATCGTGCGGTACGACTCGGTGATGACGGCGAGCGACAGGCCATACTCGGTGTCGTTGTAGATGCGGACGGCGGCGGCGTTGTCCTTGAACGGAATCAACGCGAGGTGTGGGCCGAAGACCTCCTCGCGGATGCAGCGGACCTTGGGGCCATGCTTGATGCGATAGATGTGCGGCGACAGGAAGCAGCCATCGACCGCCGCTTGCGGCTTCGCGCTCGCGTTCGCTACGCCGCAAGCTGCTGTGCCCTGCAACAGAATCTCGCCGCCTTCCTCCTTCGACAGCGCGTTGTAGCGTTCGATCTTTTCCATCGCGGCTTTGTTGATGACCGGCCCGGTGAAATTGTCAGCGTCGAGCGGATCGCCGATCTTCAGACGCCGGGCGACCGCGACGAATTTCTCCGCATAGGCGTCGATCAGCTTTTCGTGGACCAGGATGCGCCCCGCGGAAACGCAGCGTTGGCCGCTCGTTTTGAAGGCGCTGATGATGCCAGCCGTGACGGCCAAATCCAGCTTGGCGTCTTCGCAGACGATGACGGCGCTCTTGCTGCCGGTCTCGCTGGCGACGATGCGGTCGGGGATGCCGGCCGAGATTTCGGCGATCCGTTTGCCGACCTCGTAGCTGCCGGTGAACAGGACGCAGTTGACGCTCGGATTGCGCACCAGCGCCTCGCCCGCCTCGCCTTCCCCATGCACCAGGTTGATGACGCCCGGCGGAAACCCGGCCTCGACAAACAACTCGACGATACGCTGCCCGATGGCCGGCGTATCCTCCGACGGCTTGAAAACGACCGTGTTCCCCTCCACCAGGCTTGGTCCCAGCATCCACAAGGGCACCGCGAAGGGGAAGTTCCACGGCGTGATCACGGCCGCGACGCCCCATGGCTTGCGACGCATGAACGCGTCCTTCTCCGCGATCTCCGATGACAGCACGTCCCCCATCGGCATGCGGCCTGTGCCGAAGACGTACTGGATCATGTGCAGTCCTTCGACGACCTCGGCGCGGCATTCCGTGACGACTTTGCCGCACTCGCGGGCCATTAGCGTGGCGAGATTGTCGGTCTCGCGCTTGACGAGCTGCGCGAGGTTGTCGAACAACTCGGCTCGGCGGATGCGGCTGGTGCGTCGCCAGCCTGGGAACGCCGATCGCGCGGCAGCCACCGCTTCGTCGGCGTCGGCTTTCGTGCCGAGCGGAAACGTGCCGATGATTTCGCTCAAGCGAGCCGGATTGGTGCTGGCGAACGTCTTGCCCGCGGCATTGCGCCATTGGCCGGCGAGATAGTGTCGGCCGTCAACAGAACGGACCATAACGATGCCTCCTCCGCATTGCGGGTCGCGGTATAATTCTATCCCAACGAATCCTATTCGTAACCGTTCACGGCGCCCCGGTGCTGTTTGCCGAGAGTGAATGCAGCCGCAGGCTAATGTCTCCGGCTACATTGGGAGGCATGCATGACCCATGGAATCGGCGATCTGCCCGACGATATCGCGCAGGCCATCGCCGAAGAACCGAATCTGGAGAGCGGCGGTTGGCGGCTGGTCGGGTTGATCGGCGAGTGGATCCTAGGGGCGATGGCCGGCCTGATCTTTCTGATCGGCGGTGGAACCTTGGCAGCTTGCTTTTTCAAACAAGGTGAACCAGGCGCCGATTGGATGTTCGGCATCGGCGTCTTCTTCCTTGGCGTGAATGCGCTGGTGTTCGTCCTCGGCATCGGCATCATGATGCGCGATCTGGAGCCTCGGAATCACCGTCGGCGCCGTGGCCCTGGCCGGTCTGCCCGATCTCGTCATGCGCATGCAAGAAGGCAACTTCACGCTGTCCGAACGGAACTACAAATGGCTGCTCGCATCCGCCGGCGCCATCCTGATCATTCTCGTGCGCATGCTCTGGCCCTCTAGCGCAAGCCGAACTTGGGTGGCCATCGAGTTGGGAATCGGCATTGGCATCTACGTCGCGTGGCTGGTCTTCGCGTTTGTCTGCGTCAACCGCTATCCGATGAACGACCCGGACATGACCGGGCATCAGCTGCGGATCTTTGCCGAGACGGGCGAATTCGTGGTGCCAGGAAGCACGGTTATTAGGGATAAGCACCACCTGGCCCGATTGCGGGGAGGCGATCCGGACAGGATCAGTGTGGACGTTGCCAAGATTCTGAAAGTCGATTCGATCGACTGGAACAAGCAAATGTTGATCGTGATCTCGGGAGGCGAGCAGCCTCGCGCAGGCTACCGCGTTGAGCGCAAGAAGCTCGACATTCACAAATACAAACTCACGGTGCACTGGGCGCTGGTAGAGCCGTCAACCCCGGCGAAGGGAAAACAGGTTCCGACCACGCCGACGTGGACGATACTGCTGGAGCGTTTTGACGGGGACGTGGTGTTTGATCCAAAATCCGCCCCGCCGCCGAACTGGTAGGGTCCGCCAGAGAAGCCGCGCATGAAGGAAACGACGGCAGTGATGCGGCCGCTTCCTTCGTGTGCGGCTCTGGTGGATGCCGTTGCCGATTCGATGACACATGTGTCGGCATGAAGACACGTTTGGAACGTATTTCTCTCGCTCGCAAATCCAGGTTCTTGACCGAAGTCAATAAACGCCAACACGTTGCTTGCAGGCGCCGTTGCGATTGCGTGGGATTGGCATCACCCGTGCATTATGCACTCACGCAATGGTTGAAGGTGGTCTTCAACCGGAATCATCACGGTCGGGATCAAAAATGTCATCCCGACAAGACGCTATCGCCCGAAGGAGTTCTCCCCATGTTCCATAAAATCGTTGGCCTTACACTTTCTGGTCTCGTCTGCCTGGCGCTCGGAGTCGCATTGCTGGGCGACATCGGCGAGGCCTCCGCCCAGCAAAAGAAACCCAAGTTCGATCCGTCCCGCCTGAAGCTGATCTTCCACAAGGTCGATCCCGAGATTCGCACCGCCCAGAGGGCGTTGCAAGTCACCCACACCGACCTCGTGAAGGCCCGCGCGGCCATCACCCGCGCGATGAACGACGACGTGTTCGGCGAAAAAGGCGCGACGGAAGGCGCCGTGCTCGACGAGTTGAAGGCCGCCCTGAATGCGACCAATCGCGCGATCAGCGATGTGAACGTCGCCATCCGCCGGGCGAACCTGGCCCAGCTCCGCGACAAGAACCCGTGATGCGCGCCTCCGAGCCCGCAGCGCAAGCAAGGGAAACGACGGCGTCCTGGGGCAACCCGGGACGCTGTCGTTTTGGGGCTGGCGACTTTTTGCGAGCCGGAAGCGTCCGCGACGAGTGTTGCGTGGACTGTCGCTAACGCTTCAAGCTCATGACCAATTCGCCGCGTTGAGGATGCACGCAAGGGAAGGTGCGTCTTGCCGCCGAATGCGGAATGAGGGAGAATAGCAGCAGCATGATTCGATTACACATCGCCAACAGAAAGGACCCCGCATGCTCTCCATCACTCTGACTGCGTTCACCTGCCTGGTCGTCGGCGCACAGCAGGACGCACCCAAGATCCACGCCAAGACCCCGATGCGCATCGGTCAGTCTTCGCACGTCGTCCGCAGCGCCGAGGAACTCGGCAAGCTGCAAAATATCGACGCCGACAAGGCATCGGCCAATCTCGCCAAAGCGCTCAAAGTTCAAGCGATCGACTGGAAGAAACAAATGGTGATCGTCGTCTACGGCGGCACGCAGCGCACGGGCGGCTTTTCGGTCGAAGTGAAATCGCTGCAAGTCAAGGACGGAAAACTTGTCGTGAACTGGAAAGTCAATGGCCCGCCGCCCGGTTCCTTTGTCACGCAGGCGCTAACCAATCCGACGCTGACGATTCTCGTCGATCGGTTCGAAGGCGACGTGATGTTCGATCCGAAGACCCCGCCGCCGGGCCTGGGCAAAAAGCTGGGCGGGTCATGATCCGCTTCGAACCCAGGAACAGCCGACACCACGCGCATCGGTCATGAGTCGGCCGGTAGCAGGAAGCGAAGGTACTCGGTCAGCTGGGCGGTGGTGAACGGCTTTTGCAGGAACCCGCTGGCGTTGAGCCCGGCAAAGCGCCCCGACGTTTCGGGTTCGCTGAAGCCGCTCATGATCAGAATGGGCACGTCGGGCCGGTCGCGTCGAATCTTGCGGAGCGCTTCCAGTCCGTCCATGCGCGGCATGGTCAGATCGAGCAAGATGGCGCGCACCTCTTTTGTCGGGTCGGTCAAGTACT
>VGZI01000099.1 GCA_016872605.1 Planctomycetota bacterium | reverse complement strand
AAGCAACAGTTCCCGCGGGAACGGTTCACCGGTCAGGTCGGGGACGCGCTGGACTTTCTCCGTCAACATCTCGACGCCCAGGTCGATATGGCCGACGAGTTGGCCTTCGTCGGTGTAGCCGAAGACAGTATCGGCGGAGAGTTCGCGCGTCTTGCCGATGTCGTGCAGAAAGACGCCCATCATCAACACCTCGCGGTTGAGAGTGGGATAGAGCGGCGCAATGCGGTCGACGACGTCGAGCATGGTGACGACGTGGTCCAGCAGGCCGCCGATGTAGGCATGGTGATTGCGAATCCCGGCGGGAACCCGGCAGAAGGCGTTGACGAAGTCATCGTCGATAAAGAAGCACTCGGCCAATGCTCGCAGATGCGGATCACCGAGTTTGAGTAGATGCTGCTTGAGGCGCTCGTAGAGCTTGTGGATGTCCTGCTCGACGCGAGGCACGAACTCCTCCAGCGCGAGTTTGCTCGGGTCGGCCTTGTCGAACTGCGTGAAGACCACCTGAAGCGTGCCCTGGAAGAGCTGTACTTTGCCCTTGATGCGCAAGAAGTCGCCTTCGTCAAAGGAGCGGAACTGGGGCTCGTTGGCATTCCAGAGCCGGGCGGTAATGGCCCCCGTGCGGTCCCGCAATTCGACCTGCAGGAAGAAGCTGCCGTTGCGATTGGTGCGGAGCTGCTTGTCGGCAATCAGGTAGACTTCGTCGATCGATTCGCCGTCGGTCAAGAGTTGCACAGCGCGTCGCGGCATGGATTCCTCGCCAAGAAGATGGCATTGTTGTATGGGCGCGTGCCGCTTGCGGCTTCGCGCTCGCTTGGCGTCATGCGAGCGCGAAGCCGCAAGCGGTTACTTCCCGCGCAGCCGTTTGATGTTCTCACTCGCCTTGGCAGCGATCGGCGTGCCTTCGTAGTTCTTGGCGAGCAGCGTCCAGGCTTCGATGGCCTTGGCGGTTTGGCCGAAGCGTTCCAGCGCTTTGGCCTGCGCGGAGACCGATTTGACCTCGTCTTCAGCGCCTTGGATTTCGACGGCGTCGAGCAGCCTGGGCGACTTCAACACTCTTTCGAGCGCCAGTTTAGCCTGCTTGCTGCCCCATCGCTGCGCGGCGCCTTGAAGTAGCGCGACGCCATGCCATATACGGTCGGGCTTCGCAAGCTCCGCCTCGGCCGTTTCGAGGAACCGGGTGGAATGATTGTTGGCGCTAGGGCCTTCGTCCGGCGCGATCGCCAGCTTCGGGTACGCCTTGCGATCGTCGCGGCGTCGTTTCAGATCGTCAGCGAGCCAGGCGTGAATGTCGCTGACGACATTCGCCGGCGGAATGACATGCCCCATCTTTGGTACAATCCAGACCTTGGAGCGAATACCGATCTCTTGAAACCATGGCCCCATGTAGGCTTCATTCTCCTTGCGATTGAAGTCCGTCTCACCCGTGACGAACGCGACCGAGAGACGATCCGCAATGCGATGGCGCAGATACGTCGGCCCGGCAATCGGGTTGGTCCCGCACAGCGGAATGACGCCGCCGAAATACTCGGGCAGTGCGAAGCCGATGGCGCAGGCCATGCGGCCGCCGCCGGAGAAGCCCGTGAGGTACGTGACATCTGGATCGATCGTAAAGTGTCGGCGGACGTCGTCGAGCACATCGAGGATGATGCGCGTGCGTTGCCCGGGCGGTATGCTGTTGCCCGCGCCGAGCGGGGCCGCGAAGAAAACGCCTTCCTTCTCGCAGTACGGTTGCCAGTTCTTCCAACCCTGCTGTCCGTCGCCGGCAGAGATGAAGAGCACCAGCGAAGCCGGCTGATCTTTCTTGTACGACTTCGGCACGAAGAGCTGGTACTTCTGCTTGGTCGAATCGTAGCCGGCCGGCAACTTGGCGGCGCCTTTGCCAAAGCCGCTGACGGCGAACTCCCAGTCAAGTCTGGTCGGTGCGGTGACTTTGCGCTCAACCAGCTGCGCGTCGGCGCTGGCGACGATTCCGAGCGAGAAAATAGTTCCAACGACAAGCCGCACCATCGTGCGTCTCCGTGGTGCAGGCGGCCCGCCTGCACGGGACTTCTTGGGTGCAGGCCGCTCGCCTGCACTACGGTGTCAATGTATGTCCTGGGTGTCGGCATGGTTTGCCCAGCTTCTCGCGTAAATCTCGCTGGCTGGCCTAAATTGCCGAAACTCGCAGGGCCGATTTGCTGATGGAATAGATACGCGAGTCAGCGAAAAAACCATGCGCAAGGAGGCAAGCATGTTCGCAGCCGTGGCGTCCGTCGTCGTCTGCACTTTCTTGGCCGGTGGAGGAAAAAAAGAATACGACGGCGGCGTTCTTTGCCAGCCTGCGTATGTCATGGACGACGCGCTCCGCGGACCGTGCAAGCGCTATGCGCCACAGCCAGGCGACATCTTTCTCTCAACGGACCGATCGTGGATCATTAACGCCGGACATCGCCTCGCCTGGAGCGGCCAGCCGAACCATTCGGGCATCGTCGTGCTGCGTCGCGACGGCACGCCGGCCCTGCTCGAAGGCGGCCCCTTTAATGGCATCAAGATCGAGATCGTCGACATCAAGAGCAGCTTTGACAAGCACGACGAGCGCACCGAGAAAGTCTGGATCCGCGCTCGCAAGGTTCCACTAACAAAACTGCAATCCGAACAGCTCACCGAATGGGCGGAACGTCAAGACGGCAAGGCGTTCGCCGTCCGGCGCATGCTGCGTCAGATGACGCCCTTCCGCACGCGTGGCCCGTTGCGCACGTTCGTGATGGGAACGCCCAACGGCGAACGCGATCGCTATTTCTGCGCCGAACTCGTGATGGAGACGTGCGTGCACATCGGCCTTTTGTCGGCAGAAACGACGAGGCCGTCGGCGACCTATCCGGAAGACATCTTCTACGACAAATCGAAGAACCGCTATCTGAACGAGAACTTTACGCTCGCCGGCGGCTGGGAACCGCCGGCCCGCTGGTTGCCCGCTGCCCCGGTGCCTGCGGGAAAGTGAGTCGTTGCATTGATTGTCGACCAGGCACATCGCGGACAAACGGCTTTCGTCAGTCATCGTGACGAGTCTTCGATGGATGCCCAACGCCCACTTGATCTTGGGCGAATCGGAATGCCGCTGCCTCGGCGGACTGCCAATCTCCTGCGTTGGCCATGGTGACGATCTTGGAAAATGCTCTCTGCTCCGCGTCTGATAGCTTGCCGTCGCGCGCCAATCCGTCGATCCGTTTTTCCACTTCCCGGAGCCGATTGGTGTCCTTGGTGTTGCAGGCGGCGTAGAGCAACTTCATAGTCTGCAACGCTTCCGGACTGGTGACAGCCGGGTATTGGCGACAGCCCGGCCACCAAACAACCGTGACAAGGATTGCCAGCACTCCCAATGCGCTGAGGAGCCACCCGAGGTTTTGCGATTTTCCCTCGACTGCGTTTTCGACGTTAGTATTCACCTGGCACATCTCCCAGATTGATGCTGGACAAGGCGGCCCACGTGTTCAGGTTGATCGATAAGGAGATAAACCGGACGCCTCCGTCACCGAAGAGCACGTGACCTCCCTGCCACGGAGCATACATCTGGCACACATGACACGTCGGAAAACTCGGCGGATGGACGATTCCCGGCTCAAGGGCGGCGGGCCCGCTGTGACAGAGTACGAGCGTCGCGGCTCGATCGCACACGGTAAACGGATACCGATTCGGATCGATCGGGCACGCTTCGGCGCCGGGTACGACGCCGACCCAGGTCTTCGCACTAATTGTCGTGTGCTCTCCGATGAACACGGTGTTGCTCAAGCCGTCGGTAACCTGCGCTTCCTTCACTCTCGAATTGCGATAAAACGGGCCGATGCCCCTTAGGCCCGAAAACTCCGCGAGGTTGTACGCCCATGTTTCGTCCTGTCCGTTGTTGGCCACATAGTGGCTGATGGCGAACTCTGCCAGCACCGTGCCGCTGCTGTTCTTAACCAGCATCGTCGGACCTTGATTGGGGGCCGCCGGGTTGATGAAAACGGGCAAAACCGTCTTGACGGCGACGGAGTTCGCTGGGTCCCAACAGGCCAAGTCGCGCCGAAGCTGGCGCGCTAGCGGTTCCTGTTCGAGAAAGGGCAAAATGAACGAGCCCCACGCCCAACCAGGGGCGGTATCAACAGTAGGCGCCGGTTGGCCCGGCATGCCAGCTTGATAGCCCGGCGGAAACACCTTGTAGGTGTCGTGATAGGCGTGCAAGGCAATGCCGATTTGCTTGAGGTTGTTCGTGCTCTGAAGTTTCGCAGCTGCTTCACGAACCTTCTGTACTGCCGGGAGCAAAAGGCCAATCATCATGGCAATAATCGCGATCACCACGAGTAGCTCAATTAACGTAAACCCGCGTCGAGACCGGATGGTATCGGTTGCTTTGCGCATGACGACGTTCCTACATAGGCATGGTGAAAGATCGTGTTAGGGATGACTAATTGTATGGTTAGATAAATCGAAGTCAACAGTCTACTGCACGATATTACGGATATTTTTTTTCAACGAAAGAATGAAGTTTGAGACATGCCGGTTGCACTGAAACCTGCTCGACACTCTCCGTATCGACCGCTACGCTGGCGATGAATATCTCGGCGACGAGCAATCGCCCATGAGGGGTGCGAGAACATTGCCGGCACGCGTCTTATTCCCGATAACAGTCCACTCTCGGCGGGCCTTGCCCGGGTCTCTACAATGAAAGAAACGAAGGCAAGCGCGGCGTCATGAGGGCGTCGTCGCAGGCCGAATCCAAAGGATGATTGCGTATGACCGACATGCCGGCTCCGTTTCGCTTCGATCCGAAAGCCCAGCGAGGCAACTACGCTCGCCAACGGCAGATGACGCTCGCCGATCTCCTCATGGAGAATCGCATCATCTTCCTCGGCGCCTCGCCGGAATATTTTGACGGCCAGGGCGAAGGCCCTATCACGGACATCTTGGCCAGCTTGATCATTCAACGGCTGCTCTACTTGCAGTACGAGAACAAGAACCAAGAAATCCACATGTACATCAACAGCCCGGGCGGCTCCGTGTCGTCCACGCTGGCGATCTATGACACAATGCAGTTTCTTGAATGCCCGATTGCAACGTACTGCATCGGCAGCGCGGCGTCAGGCGCAGCCATCCTTCTTGCGGCCGGCTCCAAGGGGAAACGCTACGCTCTGCCCAACTCCAAAATCATGATCCATCAGCCGTGGGGCCAGGTCTACGGCCAAATCACCGACATGGAAATCCAGGCCAACGAGATCACCAAGGATCGCCAACGATTGAACGAGATTCTCGCCCGCCACACGAATCAATCCGTTGAGCGCATCGCTCAGGAGACGGAACGCGATCACTACTATTCGGCGATGGAAGCGAAGGAGTTTGGCCTGGTCGACGAGGTGGTGCAGAAGAAATAGCGACGTTTACGCTTGGCTGGTTTACGTCTAGCGCTTGCGCGGCGCCTGGCGAGCGCTAAACGTAAACACGAGAACACATTCCCTCAACTTGTCTCCCCCGGTTTGCCGATCTTGACATGGGAATCCGGGGGACTCGGAGAAACCGATGCCTCTGATTCCGTATGTCGTCGAAGGCGGTGGCCGTGAAGAACGGGTTTTTGACATCTATAGCCGACTGCTGAGAGATCGCATCATCTTTCTGCAAGGCGAGGTCAACGATGATTCGGCGAGCCTGATCGTTGCCCAGATGCTCTACCTGCAATTCGACCAACCAAAGACGACAATAAACTTGTACATCAATAGCCCAGGTGGGTCGGTGACGGCGGGATTGAGCATCTACGACACGATGCAATACCTGACCTGCGACGTCGCAACGTACTGCATCGGCCAGGCCGCCAGCATGGGCGCGGTGCTCCTGTGTGCTGGCACGAAGGGGAAGCGGAACACGCTCCCCAATTCGCGCATCATGATCCATCAACCCTTGGGTGGCATGCGCGGCAGCACAACGGAAATCTTGATCCGTTTGAAAGAGAACCAGCGGCTCAAGAAGGTGCTCAACGAAATCCTCATGAAGCACACGGGAAAGTCAGTCGAGCAGATCGAGCGCGACTGCGACCGCGACAACTTCATGTCGGCACAAGAGGCGAAGGATTACGGCCTGGTTGACAGCGTGCTCGAACGTTTGCCGATGCCGACGTAATCGTGAACCTACTTTCTGAGCCTGAAGCGTAAGCGAAGGTTGGTTCGACCATCGCTTACGCTTCAGGCTCTGAGAATACCCGTGAACATGCCGGCACGATGCCCTGGTCTTTGGCTGCTCCTCTTGGTCTCGGCATTGTGTACGTCCACGGGTTGTCGTAATAAGACCGATGTTCTCGAAATCGAATTGCGCACACGCGAACAGCTCTATCGCGATCTCCACGACGATTACAAACGCTCCGAATCTCGCATCACGGCCTTGCAAATGGAGGTCGAGGCACTGCGCAAAGGCAGCAAGATCACACCAGAACAGGCGGCTGCAACCTATGGATTGAAACGAATCGTTCTAGGCCGATCGACGGGCGGCGTCGACAACGACGGCATCCCCGGCGATGAGGCGCTCCAGGTCGTCGTCGAGCCTCGCGATTACGACGATCACTCAATCAAGGCCCCGGGTGTTTTGCAGATCAGCGTGATGGAGATCACGCCGCAGGGAGTGAAGACGCCGTTATCGACATGGGATATCTCGGGGGAGGCGCTGCGGCAAAGTTGGAAGCAGGGGCTGTTGAGCACGGGCTACAGCGTGACGTTGCCGTGGAAGCATTTGCCGGTGCAGGAACAGTTGCGTGTCGTGGTGCGCTTTGTGACGCCGGATCAACGAAGGTATGAAGCGGATCGGGACATCAAGGTGCGCTTGGTTCCTGGCGCGGAGATGAAGCGCGCCGATCCGCCGAACATGCCGCCGCCGTCGATGCCCCCGCTGCCGGAGACAGGTCCGACGCTCTTGCCTGCCGGACGCACAACAACGGCGCCGCACACGGCGGGTTGGCGGCCCGTCGAAGGCGAGCGTCCAGTGACGATCGGTCGGCCGACGCCGCTGCCGTGATGCCTGCATCCTCGTTTAGCGTGACCCAGCGCCGAGCGAGCGCTAAACGCAAGCCAGGTTGAAACCGGGCTTGACAAATCCCCATCCTTTTGGCGATGCTGGTAGTAGGTCCGTATGTGCGCTGTGACAGGCGCAAGGAAAGTCGCCGCTCTCGCGCAATTATCCGCGCGACGTAACGTTGTCCTGACGAGAGAGTGTCCAGCGCTCCGCGGCCCATCGCCCGATGCGGAATGCATGTGGGACGATTCGGGTCTGGTATAATGGAGTGGGCCTGATCCGGCGCCCGAGAGGGATCTCGGCGCATTGCCGTGTGCTATTGTTGATCAACACACACACTTGCCACTTTCTTTGCACCGAGCTGCACGGCAGACTTGCCACGCCGCCAAGCGCAGGATGGGCCCAGCGAACGACCAGCGGATTTCTTTCACCTTTTTTCATTCGATCTTTGTCAACGCAAACAGGCATTACGCCAAAAAAACGATGCCGGCCTGGCATCGCACTAGGGGAGGTATGCACCATGCCCGCGACTGGAAAAGACATTCTGAATATTATTCGCGAACAAAGCGATCTCAGCGATTACCGCAAGGTTCACTGGGAAGGCAGCTTCGAGGAGTACATGGAGATCGTGCGCGAACAGCCGGAGGTGACGCGCACCGCCTACCAGCGCCTATACGACATGATCCTGTCGCACGGCGTCGACGAGCGGCAGGAAAACAAGGAGAAGATCACTCGCTACCGGTTTTTCACCGAATTCGGCGACAAGATCAACGACGCCGTCTACGGCCTTGACCGCATCCTCATGCAGCTGGTCAACGCCTTCAAGTCGGCGGCGCACGAGTACGGCACCGAACGCCGTGTGCTGCTTCTTCACGGCCCCGTCGGGTCGTCGAAAAGCACCATCGCGCGTCTGCTCAAGCGCGGGCTCGAAGAGTATTCGCGCACCGATAACGGCATGCTCTTCTCGTTCGCCTGGAAGGGACCGGACGGGACCTGGCTCAAGGATCCCATGCACGGCGACCCGCTGCAACTCATCCCGCCCAACATGCGCGACGCCATCATTCGCCGATTGAGCGACGGAGCGAGCAAGAACTCACGCTATCCCGTTCAGATCAAGGGAGATCTGTCCCCCTATAGCCGGTTCATGTTCAACGATCGGCTCAAAAAATACAACGGCGACATCTCACTGATGCTCGCCAACGAGATCAAGGTTTATCGCCTGATCCTGTCCGAACAGGACCGCATCGGCATCGGCACATTCCAGCCCAAGGACGAAAAGAACCAGGACTCGACGGAGCTTACCGGCGACATCAACTACCGCAAGATCGCCGAGTTCGGCTCCGAAAGCGATCCGCGCGCCTTTAACTTCGACGGTGAGCTGAACATCGCCAACCGCGGCCTGGTCGAGTTCATCGAAGTGCTGAAGCTGGACGTGGCGTTCCTCTACGATTTGCTCGGCGCCTCGCAGGAGCACAAGATCAAGCCGAAGAAGTTCGCACAGACCGACATCGACGAAGTCATCCTGGCACACACGAACGAGCCGGAGTATCGCCGCTTGCAGAACAACGAGTTCATGGAGGCATTGCGCGACCGCACGGTGAAAATCGATGTGCCCTACGTGACCAGGTTGACGGACGAGATCAAGATTTACGAGAAGTCGTTCAACACCGAGAAGGTGCGTGGCAAGCACATTGCACCGCACACGATCGAAGTCGCGGCGATGTGGGCCGTGCTGACGCGCCTCGAACCGCCCAAGCACGCTAACCTCACGCTGATGCAGAAGATGAAGCTGTACAACGGCAAGACGCTGCCTGGCTTCACCGAGGACAACATTATCGAACTCAAGCGCGAAGCGCCCAACGAAGGCATGCACGGCATCAGCCCGCGCTACATCCAGGACAAAATCTCCAACGCCCTCGTCGCCCATCCCGAAGAGGACAACATCAACCCATTCATGGTGATGCACGAACTCGAAACCGGCCTGCGGCATCACTCGCTCATCACCAGTCAGGATCAGTTACAGCACTACAAGGAACTGCTGCAAGTGGTCCGTCAGGAGTACGAGGATATCGTGAAGAACGAAGTCCAGCGCGCCATCGCCGCCGACGAGGACGCTCTGCAACGGCTCTGCGCCAACTACATCGACAACGTCAAGGCCTACACCCAGCGTGAAAAGGTCCGCAACCGCTTCACGGGCAGCTATGACGAACCCGATGAACGACTGATGCGCTCGATCGAAGAAAAGATCGACATCCCCGAGAGCCGCAAGGACGACTTCCGCCGCGAGATCATGAACTACATCGGCGCCTTGGCGATCGACGGCAAGAAGTTCGATTACAAGACCAACGAGCGATTGATGAAGGCGCTCGAGCTCAAGCTGTTCGAAGATCAGAAGGACACGATCAAGCTGACGAGCCTGGTGTCGAACGTCGTCGACAAGGCGACGCAGGAGAAGATCGACGTCGTCAAGGGCCGCCTGATCAAGTACTACGGCTACAACGAGTCCAGCGCAACGGACGTGCTGAACTTCGTGGCGAGTATTTTTGCGCGAGGGCAGACGAAGAAGTAACCGTCTGCCGCTTGCGGCTTTGCGCTCGCGCCAGAAGCGCCGGGCCTATGGTGATCTGGCGCGAGCGCGAAGCTGCAAGCGGCGTGGAACAGAGCCATGAGCCAAAAAATCGAACGCGATCATCAGCGCTTTCGCAAGATCGTGCGCGGCAAGGTCAAATCCGACCTTGGCAAGTACATCTCGCGCGGCGAAATGATCGGCAAAAAAGGACGCGATTTCGTCAGCATCCCCGTGCCGACCATCGAACTGCCCCAATTTCGCTATGGCCAAAAAGGCTCCGGCGGCGTCGGGCAGGGCGAAGGCGACCCCGGTCAGCCATTGACGCAGCCGCAAGGCGAGGACGAAGGCGGCGCCGGCGATCAGCCCGGCGGGCACATCCTCGAAGTAGATCTCACGCTCGAAGAACTGGCCGAGATTTTGGGCGAAGAATTGGCCTTGCCGCGCATCGAGCCGAAGGGCAAGAAGAACATCATCACGACCAAGGACAAGTACACCGGCATCCGCCAGTCGGGCCCTGAATCGCTGCGCCACTTCAAGCGCACCTACAAACGAGCGATGAAGCGCCAAATCGCGTCCGGCACCTACAACCCCGCCGACCCGATCGTCGTGCCGATTCGCGAGGACAAGCAATACCGCAGCTGGAAGGAAGTGCCCAAGCCCGATAGCGTTGCCTGCATCATGTATATGATGGACGTCTCCGGCTCCATGACTGACGAGCAAAAAGAGATCGTCCGTATCGAGTCGTTCTGGATCGACACCTGGCTCAAGCGGCACTACAAGGGCATCGAGAACGTCTACATCATCCACGACGCCGCTGCCCACGAGGTCGATGAACACACGTTTTATCACACGCGCGAATCGGGCGGCACGAAGATCAGCACCGCCTACGAACTTGCCAACAAGATCATCGACAAGCGCTACTCGCCCACCGAATGGAACATCTACGCGTTCCACTTCTCCGACGGCGACAACTGGGGCGACGACAGCCCGCATTGCATCCAGTTCTTGCAGGACACGCTGTTGCCGAAGCTCAACCTCTTCGGCTATGGCCAGGTCGAGAGTCCTTACGGCAGCGGCGAGTTCTACGAGTACATCACCGAACTGTTGGAGAAGAAGGACAACGTGGTGGCGAGCCGCATCCCCGACCGCGAGGCGATCATCGGCTCGATCAAGGAGTTCTTGAGCACCGGGAAATGATTTTTCTCGTTTTGCGCCCGCAGTGCGCCACGCGTTCGCAAGGCGCACTGCGGGCGCTAAACGAAGACGGATACTAGGCCCAACCAAACATGACCTTCCCCTACGATACCCGCCTGCCGCCCGATCTTGCCGCCCTCAAAGTGGAGATCGAGGCGCACGCGCGGCAATTCGGACTCGATTTTTACGAGACGATCTTCGAAGTCGTCGATGCCGACGATCTCAACGAAATCGCGTCCTACGGCGGATTCCCGACGCGCTATCCGCACTGGTCGTTCGGGATGCAGTACGAGGAGCTCAAGAAGGGCTACGAGTACGGCCTGTCGAAGATCTACGAGATGGTGATCAACAATGACCCGTGCTACGCCTATCTCATGCGTTGCAATCACACTGTCGACCAGAAGCTGGTAATGGCGCACGTCTACGGGCACTGCGACTTCTTCAAGAACAACGCGTACTTCGCGCACACGAGCCGCAAGATGATGGACGACATGGCCAACCACGGCGTGCGCATCCGCCATTACGCGGAGAAGTACGGCGAGGATGCCGTCGAGGCGTTCCTTGATCGGTGCATGTCGATCGACGACCTGATCGACATGCACTCAACGGCCATCAAGCGCCACGACGAGTCAAAACGCTTCGACTTCAAAGAGCCGGTTCCCGAGGAAGGCGATAAGCTGACGCGCTTTCAGAGCAAGGACTACATGTCGGAGTACATCAATCCGCCCGAAGCGCTCAAGGCCGAGGAGGAGGAACTCAAGAAGAAGCAGCAAGCCATCGAGCGGTCGTTCCCGGAGCAGCCCGAGCGCGACGTGCTTCTGTTCCTGATCGAGTACGCCCCACTCAAAGCCTGGCAGCGCGATGTGCTCTCGATCGTCCGCGGTGAGGCATACTATTTCGCGCCGCAAGGGCAAACCAAGGTACTGAACGAAGGATGGGCCAGCTTTTGGCATTCCACCATCATGACGGAACGTGCTCTTGAACCGTGGGAGTGCATCGATTATGCCGACCACCACTCCGGCACGATGGCGATGTCGCGTGGCCGGGTGAATCCCTACAAGCTCGGCATCGAGTTGTTGCGTGACATTGAGCGACGCTGGAATACTGGGCAGTTTGGCAAAGAATGGGAAGAGTGCGACGACCTCGACAAAAAACGATCTTGGAACCTCAATCTGGGCCTGGGACGCAAAAAAATCTTCGAGGTGCGCAAGATTCATAACGATGTTACTTTCATAGATACCTTCCTGACGCCAGAGTTTTGTCAGGAACACAAGCTGTTTTCATTTGCTCACAACGAGCAACAGAACAACTATGTGATCGAATCGCGGGAGTTTCAGAAAGTCAAGCAACGGCTCTTGTTCAGCCTTACCAACCACGGCAGGCCGTTCATCTACGTGATCGATGGAAACTACAAAAACCGGGGCGAATTGCTCCTACGGCACGAGTATAATGGGATAGAGTTGCGCATGGATCGCGCGGTGGATACGCTGGCCAATGTCCAGGCACTATGGACTCGGCCCGTGCATCTGCAAACGATAGTGGACAATAAACCAGTGCTCGTTTCGCACGACGGAACATCTGCTACGCAGAATAACATAGGAGAGGCCGATGACCCTCGAAAAAACGCTTCGCCAGCAACTAAATAGCCCGGAACGCGGCGGATTTCACATATCTGCCAGCGGTTGGGACATTACAATCGCCGCCGATCAGCGCGATAGCTTGAGCTGCGCGCTGACGGAATTGAGCGTGGAGCGCAACGCGCCGATTCAGGAAGACCTGTCTGCGTGGGCTCGCCGCGTTGCCGGGAGCGTCACCGGCTTGATTGAGCCGCTGCGCGTTGTCGAAGTGGACCAACCGCTGGGCAAGGCGCTATTACGCAGTGCCGCGCCGACCGTACGCGACGGCAAGGCGTTTTACTATGAGTTGATGCTGGAGCGCACGAGCCGTTCCGTAGCGACGTTGCGGCGCTACGCCGGCGACCGCACCGGCGCCGAGCGCGAGGCCGTCGCGTTCGTGCTGACGCACGACGCCATCGTCAAACTGGTAGTCGATATCGTGGGTGTCAATTAGCGCTCTGCGTTTTGCAGGTTTGCGTTTAGCGCACGCGTGGCGCCAGGCGAGCGCGAAACGTAAACCGGCAACGCTTCGATGGATCGACGTCGCGTCATGAATGATGCCAATGCCTTCTGGCGCTCAGCCGCATATGCCCTGATCGCGGCTATCACCGTTTGGCGAATCATCTATCTCGCGGCATTCTCTCCTCTCGACCTAGCGCCGGACGAAGCGTACTACTGGACCTGGTCGCGCCAGCTTGACTGGTGCTATCACAGCAAAGGCCCGCTCGTTGCCTGGCTCATCCGCGCCAGCTGCGAAGTTCTCGGCAACACGCCATTCGCTGTTCGGTTTCCGGCAACTCTTTGCGGTGGCCTTCTTCTTCTTGGGCTTCAAGCGCTGGCTAGGGACGTGTATCGGTGCGATCGCTTGGCGATGGCGGTCGTGTGTGTCGCGGCAACCCTGCCGATCGTCGCCGCGGGTTCCATGCTGATGACAATCGATGCGCCGTTCACCTGTGCCTGGGTGTGGGCGTTGGTTTTTGGTCATCGCGCCGTCACGGGAGAATCGACCTGGCTGTGGATTGCTACCGGCGCTTGCGTCATACTCGGCGTTCTCGCCAAACACTCGATGGTGCTTTGGCTCGGCTCGTTTGTTCTTTTCCTCGCGGCGACACCCGAGTGCCGCGCGCAGTTCACACGACGTGGATTCTGGATCATGACACTCCTGGCGGCACTCGGCGCTGTGCCGATCATCGCGTGGAATCTAGTCAATGGCTGGGTTACGCTCGACCACACGCGAATGCACGCCGGCATGGAAGCGGCCGATGGCGTGCACTGGTTCGGGCCGATACATTTCGTCGGCACGCAATTTGTCGTTCTATTAGGGTTCTGGTTCGTCATCTGGGCATGGGCGATGTGGTCGCATCGCCCGATGTGTGAAGTCGATCCGAGCAAGCGCTTTTTGTGGTGGATGTCGGCGCCGACGTTCGTGTTCTTTGCGGTCTTCTCGGTCACAAACGGCGGCGGCGAAGCGAACTGGCCAATCCCCGCGTACCTTTCCGGATCGGTACTGGCGGCTGGTTGGCTGGCGTGCGAAATCCATAACGCGGCGGATTGGCGGCGCCGGTTAATCATCGGCGGCGGCATCGCAAGTGTCGCGCTCGGACTCGTCGTCGTCGTTGTCTTCCATGAGCCTATTCGCACACAACCCTTGTTCTTGCACATCGCAGGTCCGGCCACAGAGCGACATCCAGCGCCGATTCGCCGCGTCGATCCTACCGCTCGCCTGCGTGGCTGGCGCTATCTTGCAATGGAAGTCGATCGCTTTCGGGGATCGCTGGGTAGCCGCAGCATTGAGCCGGTGCTCGCCGCGGAACGCTGGACGCACGCGTCGGAGCTCTCCTTTTACTGTGATGGACGCCCTGCGTGGACCTGCCTCGCCCTGGTGCTCGGCGACCGCGCGAGTCAGTTTGATCTATGGCGTCCGAATCCCATCTGCGAACCCTCGGCATATCGCGGCCGGACATTTCTAATTGTCGGTCTCGATCTGAAGCGGCTGCGAAGTGCATTCGAGTCGATGGAATCTCCACAGCCGATCGAGTATCGCGAAGGGGATGGCCTGGTGGCAAGCTGGGAAATCGCCGTCGGCAGAGGTTTTCGCGGATGGGATGTCGAAGAAAGGAAAACGAAATAGACGGCATTTTCCGTGGCCGATTCGGCAAGATGGAGAAGGGCAACAGGGATTGAAAAACTGCTTAAGATCTGCCATAAAGAAAAACTCGCTAGGAACCGATGAAAACGCGGTAACCGACCTGCAACGCGCTTCACCAAGGAAACGGATGGTCCAGACGCTCGATCCACCTCAGACGACTCCTCAAACCCCACGCGCGGCGTGTGGCGCCTTGTGTGGCTTTGAGGCGTACCTTCTCATCAAGCCGCTGCTGCTGGCTTCGCTCGTGATCTTGTTGGCCGAGGGACTGAGGATCTTTGCGGGCAATAATCTGCACACGGTCACTGCCGGCCGATGTTACCGATCCGCCCAGCCGACCGCCGCGCTTATCGAAGAGATGCACCGCGTGCACGGCATTCGCAGCATCATCAACCTGCGCGGCGACAATCCGGGCGAGCCCTGGTTTGAAGCCGAGGATACAGCCCGCAAACGCCTGGGGATCGCCCTTTACGACGCGGGGATGTGCAGCGGCGAACAGGTGCCAGAGGATGACTTTCGCCGTTTCGCCACCGCGGTCAAAAACGCACAGGAGCCAATTCTGATTCACTGTGCGAACGGAAACGATCGCACAGGGCTCGGGTCGGCGGCATACCTTTTATTGCGCACAGACACTTCGATTGCCGACGCTCGGCGCCAACTCAGTTTGCGTTATGGCCATTTCTCGATGGGCAGCGCGATGTGCCTGCATCGCGTGCTGGACAACTACGAGAGCTGGCTGCGACAAACAGGCCAATCCCATTCCCCCGATCGCTTCTACCATTGGGGCATGCACGAATACCGCAAGGAAGTGCTGCGCTAGCATAGGTCGGGGTTTCTGGACGGACACTACGCCCACGACGCCGTACCTGAAAGCCGTGACCAGTTCAGCCTCACCTTTTCATGGCATCCGCGTCGAGCTAACGGCGTCATCTTTCCTTCATTCTTCGCGTTCAGCGAAAAGTTCCTTTGTCAATTTTTCACGAATCGGTTAGGATGACGAGCAGTGGGAACGGACGTGCCTTCGTCACGTTTCTGGTATTCAAACGCCCGTAACGATGGAAAGGGTATCGGTCATGCTAAAGCGTGTTGCGCTGTGGGTGTTGTTGCTTGTGGGCGCCCTGGTCGTGCCGGCGGCGCGGGCCGATGAATGGACCGGTCAACCATTGATCGTCGCCATCGGCATCGACAAGTATCAGGACCCGCAGATCAAACCACGCAAGCACGCCGAAGCGGACGCCATGGCCCTGGTGCGCCATTTCATGAAGAAGGAGAACGTCGGCGTTGCCAAGGATCGCGTCAAACTCCTTCTGGGTTCCGGCCCGGTGGCCGACATCCCATCCGAGAAAGCGACTCGGGCCAACGTCCTCAAGGCGCTGAAGTGGGCAGAAAAAACCGCCAAGAAGGACGATTTGACGATATTGGCCATCTTCGGAAACGGCGCACCCGTCGGCGAACGCACCTGCTACTTCGCAGTCGATTCGACCTTCAAGAATCGCGCCAAGGATGCCGTCCATAGCGATGACATCGAACACATCATCGACAAGGTTCCAAGCCAGCGCATGGTGTCCATGGTCGATGTGCACTTCCTCGGATTCGACCTCGGCAAGGAAAAAGTCCCCGACCTTGTCACGGGCAACATATTCAAGGTGTTTCTAAGCCAAGGCGACGAGGCGAAGGAGAACGCTCCGAGCCGAGTGCTCTTCCTGCCGGGCGCCGCGTCGAAATTGTCGCTCGATCTGGAGAAGCACGGAGTGTTCGCTCAGTCGATTCTCGACGGGCTCTCCGGCTCATCCGACAACGACGGTTATGAAGCCGACGGCAACATCATGGTCAGCGAACTGGCCAAGTACGTTCGCAAACACGTCGGCGAACTCGCTCGCGCCAACGGCAAAACGGACGAACAAAAGAAGCAGACCGCCGGCGTCATTGAGGCCCAGTCACCCGATTTCGTCGTCGCTTACAACTCGCAAGCTCGTGCCAAATCGCTTGATCGCCTCAAAAAGTTTGCCGAGCTCGCCGACGCCAAACGCCTCGACAAAAAGTTTGTCGAGGAAGGAACCACCCTGCTGGCACGCATGCCGAAGCTCGAAGCCCAGCAGAATCTGCGCAAAGCCTATCAGCAGCTTGTCGACGGCAAAGTCGACGTAGCTGGTTTTTCGGCCGAGCGCGATAACATCCTCGAAGGCCGAAAGCTGGCCGAGAAGGATGCCGCTCGTTACGCGTTCATCGTCACGCGTGCTACGGAGCTGGTGGGCAGAAGCTACTACAAGAAGATCGAGAAGGCCCCCATGGTTGCCAATGCGATCGTCGGCATGTACAAGACCGTCGATGAAAAAGTCCCCGCCAGCCTGAATGACCGGCTCGAACGCATCAAGGAACTCGATACTGCCGAGCTCATCCGGCTGCTTGCCGAAGCCCGCCAACAGCTCGGCAAACGCGAGGATCTCGCCAAGGGCCAAGACGTCACCGCCTCGCTCAACGCCATGCTCGCCAAGCTCGATCGCCACACCGGATATATTCCGCCCGAGGTCGTTCTCAAATTCCGCGAAGACACCTCCGGAAGCTTCCGCGGCATCGGCGTGCAGATTCGCCGCAACGAGGCCCGCGACCAGCTTCAGGTCGTCACGCCCATTTACAACAGCCCCGCGTACAAAGCGGGCCTTCGTGCCGAAGACATCATCACGACGATCATCTCCGAAGTCGACCCGGCCACGGGCGCACCGTACGACGAACCGAAAACCACTCCGACCAAGGGGATGACCACCGAGGATGCCGTGAAGCTCATCAAGGGCAAAGTCAACACGCGCATCAAGCTGCTTGTCGAGCGTGAAGGTGCCGCCAAGCCGCTCGAGTTCACGCTTATTCGCAAGGACATCGAGGTCGAAAGCGTGCTCGGGCACAAGCGGGGTAAAGACGACAAGTGGGATTACGTCATCGACCCACAGAACCGCATCTGCTACGTGCGATTGACGCAGTTTTCAGAGAACACGTATCCTGAGTTGGAAAAGCTGATGAAGGCGCTTTCCAAGGATGGCATCAAAGGCTTTATCCTCGACCTCCGCTTCAATCCGGGCGGCTTGCTCGATAGCTCCATCAAGATCTCCGACCTATTTATCGACGATGGCTTGATCGTCACCATCCGCCAGCGCGACGGCAAGGAAACGTCCTATGTCGGCCGATCCGACGGCAGTTACATTACCTTCCCCATGGTCTGCCTGATCAACGGCGGCAGCGCGTCGGCCAGCGAGATCGTCTCCGCGTGCCTTCAGGATCATGGCCGAGCCATCATTATCGGCTCGCGCAGTTTCGGCAAAGGAAGCGTGCAGACAATTCACGGGTTCGAGAATCAGAGCATCATCAAGCTCACGACCGCCACGTTCTGGCGCCCGAGCGGGCGAAATCTCAACAAGTCCAGCACGCCGGGCAAGGATACCGATGAATGGGGGGTGACGCCAAACAAAGGCTACGAGATCAAGCTCTCGAATAAGGAGGACGCGGATCTCTTCGAGCATTTACGCGAGGCGGAGGTAATACGTGGCAGCCCGCCACCTGGCGCGCCGCCGCGCGAAGCCCGCACGGAGTTTCGTGACCGCCAGCTCGACGCGGCTCTCGAGTACCTCCGCAATCAGATTCGCGGCCAGGCCAACAAGGGAGGCCGCGACGTGGAGAATCGGTAGGCGCGTTCAGCCGCTCGCCACAGGCGAGCGGCTAAACGTCGCGGGCGATTTCGCTACAACAATACGATTGCCAAACAAAACGCTCTTTCGGATCGTACAAATCGAAAGGCGTTTTTTTTTGACTCGGGCGGAGCGCCAATGCTGGGGCCGATCTTTGACCGCGAGTGGATCACTCTGCCGCGCAACGCCGGTCATTATTTCACGCGTTCGCTTTATCTGGGAGGCCTCTGGATCCTCCTGATGACCGTTTGGCAGACGATCGTCGGATGGGACGTCACCGCGACGCTCGGTGATCAAGCGCGCTTCGGACTCCTTTCGTTTCAAATCCTGACCTACGTGCAACTCACGCTGCTGTTGTTTTTCGCGGCGCTCTCGGCGGCCAGCACGATTTCTCAGGAAAAAGATCGCCGCACGTTCTTGTTGCTGCTGATCACGGATCTTTACGACTACGAGATCGTGCTCGGCAAGCTATTCGGCAGCTTGTTGCCGATTGGCTTGTTTCTGCTTGGATCGGTGCCGGTATTCGCGTTGTTGAGCTTGTTGGGCGGGGTGCACTATTATCAGGTCGCGGGCGCCATGCTGATTCTGGCGAGCACGGCGTTGGCCGCTGGTTCGCTCGGCGGTTTGGTCGCGCTGTGGCGGGACAAGACATTTCAGGCCTTGGCAATGACGGTGCTGTTTCTGGTTATGTACCTTTGCCTGGCGCACGCTGTTAGCTTGTTGCCGAGAATTACCAGCAATGTGGCTGCATCCGACGTGCGCAATTGGCAGAATGCGTTGGAGCCGTTCCTGGCTCTCGGGGAGGTGGTCGACCCGCCGCTTGCCGAGAACGCCATGGGCATCCAATCGCGCGAATACGACGGCCTGGCCGCGGCCTTTCCCTTCACCATCGCCATGGCGGTGATTTCGATCCTTTTGAACGGCTTCGGCATCATGATGCTGCGCGTATGGAACCCGAGCGGCGAACCGATCATACAGCGCGAAACCCCAGACGGTGAGCCGACGGACCCCGATCGCATTCATGCCGCCCCCGGCGAGGCTCGCCCGGTCTGGTACAATCCCATTCTGTGGCGCGAGATCGTCACCAGCGCCTACGGCCGTCGACCCCTCCTCGTGAAAACGGCCTATTTCATCGTGTTGGCGCTCGTGGGTTATTACGCGCTGTTCGTCACGGAGGCGCGCGAACTGAGCGCGGCGTACGGCCTTGTGCCGATCGGAATATTGAGTCTGCTTCTGATCAGCGCCCAATCGGTCACATCGATCACTTCAGAACGCGACCTCGGCTCGCTCGACCTGCTCGTCATCACCGACCTGACGCCGGGAGAGTTCATCTTCGGCAAGATTTTCGGCATCTTGTACAACACGAAGGAGTACATCGTGCCGCCGCTGGTTTTGGTCGTGGTCTACGCGATCCGTGGTCAGCTCGGCACGCCGCCGACGTTTGGCCGAAACCTGGAAGGCGCGATTGCCTTGATGATCGCGATTCTCATCCTTGTGGCCTTTACGGTGATGCTGGGCATCCACATCGCGCTGCGCACGGACAATAGCCGAGTCGCAGCGATCAGCGCCTTGGGCACGGTGTTTTTCCTGTCGGTGGGAACGATCGTGTGCATCGGCCTGATTTTGATCAACGGGCGATTTGAGAATCAGCTGCTCAGCTTCGCTGGATTCATCGTGGCGGGAATCGGCGGCCTGTGGTGGGTGCTGAGCGCAGAACGCCCGTCATCGGCCCTGAATCTCGCCAGCGCCATTCTTCCTATTGCGGTTTTCTACACGATCACGAACATTCTCGTCGGCAAGCCGGGGACCAACGAATCGACCGACCCGCTCATACCGCTCATCGTCACCGGCGGAGCGTTCTCGTTCGCCCTGGCCGCCATGGCGATTCCACTCATGAGCGAATTCGACGTCGCCATCGGTCGCATCAGCGCCATCGGCGAGTAGCAACAGCGAGCCGAGCGGCTTGAGCCGCCAGGTGATGTAACGGCCCTCACCCGACGGCTTGTGCCGCTCGGCTCGTCAATCCAATCCGACCCCTTGTCCATGCCGCTAGAATGAGAACGGACGAGGGGCGGCACCTCGTGACTTCTCTTCGCGATCCCCTCGCATGTCGACGCGGAACAGGCCAACCACGCAGGATCGGCATCTTGCGAACGGTGCGCAAATCCGTCAACTTGGCCCGGTAACAGTCGGCCTATAGCACTCCGGCAAGTAAAACGGACGGCGCGGAAAACACGAAGTGTAGAGGTTTCTTAGATTGTGGGCTTTTTCTCATCTTGGCGGCGTTTCGTGCCGATACTACCAGCAACCGTGGTATAGGAAAGTTGCAGGTTCCGAGTTTCAACGTTCTTCGCCGGCTGGAAACTTGAGGCTTGAAAACCTGGAACTGATGCCTGCAACGGCAAGGTGAGGTCCCCCCGGAAACCAGGTAAAGGCACTGTCCCCCGGCAGGATGCCCTGAGCAGACGAATGGTCCGCTCGGTCCTTTGAGTTTCGCAGGGTGGGCGTGGTTCCCCCCGTGCCTTTTGCACCCAGCAGGGGCACACTGAAATCATGTTTATGGAGTGCCTGCCATGAAAAAAGTTTTTACCACTGGCCAAGTGGCGAAGATCTGTAAGGTCGCGCCCCGGACGGTGAGTAAATGGTTCGACTCAGGGCGTCTGCGTGGCTACCGGATTCCGGGCAGCCAGGACCGCCGCATCCCCCGGGAACATCTGATCAAGTTCCTTAAAGAACACGGGATGCCGCTCGGCGAGCTCGAAGAAGAAGGATTGCACAAAATCCTTGTCATCGGCGCCGACAAGCTCTTCATCGATCGTATCAAAGAACTCCTGCCCGAAAACGACGACTACAAGTACGAATTCGCCAACAGCGGCTTCGAGGCCGGCATCCAGGCCGAAAGCTTCCACCCCGACACCATCATCATCGACATGGCGATGGGCCGAAGCGACGCGCTGCAGATCGCCAGCAACCTGCGCAAGAAACCGGATTACGAAACGACGCTGATCATCGCCCTGGCCAGCGAAGACGAAGCATCGCCTGAAGCGCTGTCGAGCTATGGCTTCAACGAAGCGTTCAAGAAGCCGTTCGACATCGCCTTGTTGGCCGAACGCATCAATACGTTGGTGGACGAGAAACGCGCCAACATGTAACGGCGCATCCGAGCCCCGCGGGGTTCGGCGCACGACCACGCCTCACCCAATGAACCGGCCAGGCGTCGCGACAAGCGGCGACTGGTCGGTTGCTTTTTGCGCCATGCCTGATTAGAAACATGTGAGACGGTCTGACCAGCCTGAAGCGCAAGCAGACGCGTGACGCCGACCGGTCGCTTGCGCTCGGGGCTGCTTATCTAGAAAGGAGGAACCGATGGCGCGCGTTGCTTGCCTTGTCTTCGTCCCCATGCTCGTCGGGACTGCCTCCGCCCACGACCTTTGGCTCATCCCACCGGCAGCACCCAAGGCGAAGCTCGTCGTCCAGGCCGCCGTCGGCATGGACTTTCCCAACAGCGAGTTCGCACCGGACCCCGAACGCTATCCGCGCAAGTTCATCGTTCGGCCCGACGGCACACAATCACCGCTCAAATCTGCGGGGAAGGACGGCATGTCCGCGTGGCTCGAAGGCGAGGCGGCGCCGGGAATCAACGTGATTGCTGTCGAGACCGCGCCGAAGATCCTGGCGCTCGATGCGGACCGGTTCAATGAGTACCTCGTGACCGACGGGTTGCCTCACATCTTCCGATTGCGCGCCAAAGAAAAGACGCTGAATCAGCCTGCGAAAGAACGCTATCGCAAATCGCCGACGGCACTGGCGATGATCGGCCCGGGCAAGAACGGGGCATGGGACAAGCCGCTCGATTTGCCGTTGCAGATTGTCCCGTTGCAGAATCCGTTCGAACGCAAAGTCGGCGACACTATCCGCGTCCGCGTTTACTTTCAGAAGACGCCGCTCGCCGACGCAAACCTCGGCTGGCAACACCCCGGCGACGGCGACACCGCCCGCGGCACGGTTCGAACCAACACGAAGGGAGAAGCCCTCATCCCCATCGCGAGGGCAGGGCTGATTACAATTCGGTTGACGCACATGACCCGGCCGAAGATGCCGGACTACGAATGGGAATCGTTCTGGACCACGTTGACGTTCCGTGTTCCTGGGCTCGCGGCTGTGGCACCGGAGAAACATGAATAAATCGTTACTTATGACCGATTTTGCAAAGTCATGTCTTGTTAGGGCATCAAATTTCGATTGTAAATATAGCAGGTTCACCGCCCTTTGCCTGATTTCGGCTCGCCTCTTCCCCAGAGCTTGATGGTGTTTGCCCAACTAACGCCCCTCGGACGGTGTGTTCGAGGTTGAACG
>VGZI01000098.1 GCA_016872605.1 Planctomycetota bacterium | reverse complement strand
AATGGCCGTCTGGGAGCAGAGCCGCAACGAAGCTTGCACGCGCATCAATTGGCGATTCACCACCGCCAATGCCCGCATCAAGCTCAAGCGGCTCTACCCCTCATTCGAGATGTGACAGAGCACTAGCTCGTGCCCCATGATGACGGCAAGGCTCTGCTCGTCGCCAGCGATTACTTTCTCCATGAATCCCTGGGTGATCAATACGACGGGCCGGATTTTGCCCGCTTTCTCATCATGCTCCGCGCCATGTGCCTTGTGGGCCGATGCGTATGCGTTGAACTCTTTGGCGGAGTTCGGCTTGATGAAGGATCGAGGAGGAAAGACGTACTTTCCTGGGTATTCCTTCACGAAGAGCTCGTTCTTGACTAGACGGTCCATCACTTTGTCGAATAGCTTCTTGTCTGCGACATCGTCGGCCCAGATGAATGAGCCATGAGTCAAGACAACGGCTACGACCAGGACACAGTGCGGCAAAGACAGGCGCATTGGACCCTCCGCAAAAAGAAAGGGGAGATGAGATGAAATAATACTCGCAAAGAGCCCCGACTGCAATGATATTCCAGCCGAATCGTGATATTCGAACTTCCCCTGCGGCGCGCCTTCGTTTATAGTGATACCAACATCTCGGTTGAGGGACGTCTACCATGAGTTTTGCCGGCGAGGACGAAGGGGCTGGCGTCGGGTTTGCCACGGCGCGCGGGCGCGATTGGCCGAGCGTACGGCAGTTCAACGTGTTTCTCGCGAATCGCCTGGGCGCGATGCTCAACGTGGTCCGGCGCTTTGAGACGACCGACATTCGCATCATCGCCCTGACCGTGGTCGATTCCACCGATTGCGCCATCGTTCGGCTCGTCGTCAGCGATCCGGAGCGAGCGTACGAGATCTTCGAGCAGGGCAAGCTGCCGTTCACAGAAAGCGATCTGCTGGTGGTGACGCTGCCGGATGGGCCGCAGCCGCTGGTCAAGATTTGCAAGGCGCTGTTGCAAGCGGAGATCAGCATCCACTACGCCTATCCCTTGGTGGCAGGGCACGGCGACCAAGCGGGTTTGGCGATTCACGTCGAAGACATTGAGACGGCGTCGCAGCATCTGCAACAAGCCGGGTTTACGCTGCTTTCCGAAAATGATCTGAACGAAGGCTCAATGTGATGCGTAACGAGTAGGAGCATGAAGCGCCAGCAAGTGTTCCCCCGCACTTGCTGGCGCTGCGTGCTCGATTTGTCGTCACACCACCGGCAGACTCAGCAGGCGTTCCGCGTTGCCGCGATACACCAACGATAACACGTCATCAGGCAAACCGAGGCCGTGCAACTTCGGCGTCGTCTGACCGCCCTCAGCCGGCGTGAAGTCGGCGTCGGCGATCGGGCTCGGACCGGTCCAGGTGCTCTCCCAAAGCGTGCGCTGACACCAGTAGCGACTGACATAGTGTTCGCGCGTCAGATGATGCCGAGTCACCAGGTCGGTGCCGAACAGGAAACGGTCGGGGAACCTGCACATCAGCCGGTAGTGCGCCTCGGCTCGTGGCGACACTTCGCGCACCTGCCATTTGGTCGCGCTCGTGTCGATATGGAACTGCGGATACTCCTCCAGCAAGCGGTGCAAGTGATCGGGATGCTCCGAATCGCCAGCCATGTGGGCGCCGATCCAGATCAAGTCGGGGAACAAGCTCATCATTTTTTCCAGGCCGACATACTGATCCGCCTTGGTTCCGAACTTTGCCGCGTCGGCATAGACGGTGCGGAACCAGGCGTCGGGGTCGGCGACGTGAACCATGACGATGCGCACGCCGGCCGACCGGGCCCGCCGCACCGCCTCGATGCGCCACGGTGCGTCGATGAACAGGCCTCGCTCCCGGCCACGCGGCGCCGACCAGAGCTTGACGACCTTCGGCCCCAACGCCAGATACCGCTCGAGGTTCGCCAGGGCCGTGTCGTCCGGCTCGTCCACTGTCTTCTTGTTGATCATGGCGTTGAAGACGAGCCGATCGCCGAAGCGCTCGCGCAATGGCTCGACGTCATCGACAGGGCACATCGTTACCGTTTGGATCACACCGAAGTCGCTGCCGACATCAAGCATGGTCTCGGCCTGCTGCAGACTTGCGCCCGGACCCGTTCCGAGCGGAGGCCCCGTCGGCGGGTCGCCCGGCCGGGTGACCATGACGTGAGCGTGAAAGTCGATAATCGGCCCCGGGTAGGCGAAGTGGCGTCGGTCGGCGTAATCGATGCCCGTCACGTTGTATTCCGGCGGATTCGTTGCCATAAGAACCTTCTGCACGATTTCGCACCATCGCAGTGGCAAGCGGCTAGCTTGCGACGGGCCACCAACGGGCACAAGCGGGCAGCTTGTGCCTACGGCCATTTATCGTATCGGCAAGCGCACGCAAACGATCTCGGCCTGGTTGCGGATGAACAACTGATTGCCGGCGAACGCGGGTGTGTTCCAGGTTTTGTCTTTTTCCATCAAAAACGCGGCGCGGCTCAGTTCGCGAAGCTGCGAACCGCTTGCCTCGAACAGCATTACTTCGCCGGTGTGGCCATGGACGACGATGAGCGTGCCGTCCGCCAGAAGGAGCTGTCCGGGGCCGAGGCGATTGCCCTTCCAGCGGACATCGCCGGTGTCGGCGTCGAGGCAGATGATGTTGCCGTCGAAGTGATGCAAGCCGTAGATGAACTTGCCGTCGGTGACGGGGTTGGCGAAGCGTGCGCCGAAGCGTTTGTGCTTCCAGGCGACGTCGACGGTCCAGCCTGCCTTGCCGCCCTTGGGCGCCTTGAGCCGAAGCATGGCAGCGCCGTTTTCAATTTCGGAAGAGATCATCACTCGATCGTTGCCGACGACGACGGGCTGCACGTTGTTCATTTCGAACTTGGTGACCCAGGGGTAGTGCCAAAGTTCCGTGCCGGTCTTGGGGTCGTAGCTGACAAGGCCAGCGCCGTCGAAGAGAAGGATTTGCGACACGCCGTCGAGGGTGGCGAGCTGGGGCGAGCTGTAGCCGGCGGGGCGTTTGCCGACCTGCCAGCGAATTTTCCCCGTAGTCTGCTCGAATGCGATGAGGGCCGATTCGCGTGGCGCCTCCGGATCGATGCCGGCGTGGGCGATGACGAGATCGTCGACGATCAACGGCGAGCCGGTCAGGCCCCATTTGACGTTCTTGGCCTTGGCGATCTCGAGAATGTTGTGGGTCCACTTCAGCTTGCCTTCGACCGTGAGGCACACGAGTTGGCCTGTGGCGCCGATCGTGTAAATGTGGTTGTTGTCAATGGTCGGCGTTGAGCGTGGCCCGTCGCCCATGAGGTTGCCGTCTTTGTAGTAGGCGTCGTAGGGAAACCGCCAGCGGTGGACGCCAGTGGCGCGGTCGTAGCAAACGACGACTTCCTTCTTGATGTCGTCCTGTTGCTGCAGGGTGACGACGATGTTGCCCGCGACGGCCACGCCACTGTACCCACCGGGGCACGACTTGCGCCAGAGCACTTCCGGCGGCTTCTTCGACCAGTCGGGCTCCAGCCTCGCGAACGCGAACGTGACAACGCCGTCCGTGTGCCGACCGCGATATGCCGGGAAGTCGGTCGGCCCAATCGTCGCGTTGATCGGCTCAAGCCTCTCGACTTTTCCCTTCTCGGCATCCAGTTCTTTGGCCAACAGCGTTTCGGCAGTCGTCTCCCAATTGAAATGGAACCGTGGGACGAGTCCGACGGGGCTCATCGTGAACTCTACTTTGCGCACCGCTGCGTAGATCACGCCGGCGCCGATTCCGCCTAGCAGCGCCACCGCGGCGAACCAAACGCCTAGGCGAGCGACCCACTCAATTCCACGGTAGAAGAATACCCACCAGACCGACAGCACCAGAAACAAGAGCATGGGCGAAAAATAGACCGCGGGCATGAAAAACTGTGAAATCGTCTCGTCGTGAACATCGAACGCGAGACATATCCATGGCGTCGCGAAGATGCTGCCGAGAACGATTACGGCCGCGAGCGGAAACCAGAATCTCGCAAGCAAAGATGGCGGGGTCTCGGCCGGCCCTTGTACGTTTGCCGATTCGGAAGCCATGTGCGATTCTCTCGTAGTCTCAAAGAGCCGCGTACGAAGTAAGCGGCGTTCGCAGGGCCGCTTACTTCGAACGCGGCTCCTGACTCGCCTTGCGTCATTTCGGCATTGCATCGAGATGAGCGAGCAGGCGATCGATCTCCTCGACGGTATTGTAGTGCACGAGCCCAAGGCGCAGGAAGCCGGACGGCTCAAGGCCGAGCTGTTCGGAGACTTCGAGGGCGTAGCTATTGCCGGCCCAGGAGTAGATGTGTTTGCTCGCCAGGTATTTTGCCATCTGCTGCGGCGATGCATTCTCAGCCGTGACGGAAACGGTCGGCACGCGTTCATTGAGTCGATCAACGTCGCGAATGCCAAGAACGTGAAAACGGGTGCGAGCGACCAAGCCGGTTAGCAGATGTCGGCTCAATCTTTGTTCGTAATCTCGAATGGCGGTCATCGCGGTTCGCAATCGCTCACGGCGGCCGCTCACCCCCGGCCCCTCTCCCGAAGGGAGAGGGGAGAGGTCGGCAAGGTACGCAATCGCCGCGGCGACGCCGGCGAGACCTTCATGATTCTGCGTCCCGGTCATCCACTTCCCGGGAAGCGACATCGGCGACGGGCGAACCTTGTAGCACGGCAACGACTCGAGCAACTCGCGCCGGCCCCACAGGATGCCAACGTGCGGACCGAAGAACTTGTACGCCGAGCAGGCCAGCAAATCGCAGCCGATCGTTTGCACGTCGATGGGCCCGTGTGGAGCGTAATGGACGGCATCGACGAACACCATCGCGCCGGCTCGTTTTGCCTCGCGCGTGATCGTGGCGACATCGTTGATGGTCCCGACGCCGTTCGACGCCAGGCCGACGGCGACCCATTTTGTCTTGTCGCTGAGCTGTTTGCGAAAGCTGTCGAGATCGAGGGTGCAATCGTCGCGACGAATGCTGATCCACCGCACCGTGGCGCCGGCGTCGCGAGCCGCGAGAACCCACGGCGAGACGTTGGCGTCATGATCGAGTCGCGTCACCATCACCTCGTCGCCAGGCTTGAGTACCTTGGCGACCGAGCGACTCAGATGAAACGTCAACGACGTCATGTTGTTGCCGAAGATGATCTCGTCAGGCGACGGCGCATTGAGAAAGTCGGCGACGGCGGCGTGCGCGTCGTCGATGATGCGATCGGATTCGACGCTGGTGGCGAAGGCGCCGCCGTGGTTGGCATTGCAGTGCGTGAGATAGTGCACGATGGCGTCGATGACACGCTGAGGAACCTGTGTGCCGGCGGGGCCGTCGAGGAAGACCGGCGTCACGCCGTCGCGTAGCAGGTGCAGCGCGGGAAATTGCGAGCGGAGGTTAGGAGTTAGCATGATGGACTTTCGTTTAGCCCCGCCTCGTAGAGGCGGGCGGGCGCCGCCACCGCCCGCCTCTACGAGGCGGGGCTAAACGGGGAATCCACGGGTTGTGGTCAACGATCGCTACGCAAATAACATAACCAACGCGTCGTCCAACTTCCACCACGATCGAAACCGCATGTTGCCGATCATTCCCGCGACTGTCATCGGAAGCTGGTCTTTTCCTGGCTGGTACGTCAAGTTCTGCGAGGACGTGAAGGCGCATCCGGAACTTTTCGGCCCGGAGGATCGCGAGGAAGCGGTGCGCGACGCGGTTCGGCTGGCCATCGACGACCAGCGCTGCGCCGGCGCCGACATCATTACCGATGGCGAGATGCAGCGCGTCGATTTCAACCTTGGCTTTTACGATTATCTCGAAGGCCTGGAGCCGTTGCCCGTGGGTCGCAAATGGGGGCCGCCCGCGCACGATCAACGCGACAAGTATCGCTGCCGCACGCGACTGACGGCAAAGCAGGCCCTGGGGCTCGTTGCAGAGTATCGACGCGTGCGCGAATGCACCGACACTCCGGTCAAGGTCGCAGTCCCCGGCGCCTTCACGCTGGCCGGCTGCATCCAGGGCGGCGACGTGTATGCGAACCGCAAGGAAATCACCGAGGCGCTGGTGCCGCTCGTCAATGGCGCCATGTGGCGGCTGCAAGAAGCCGGCGCCGACTTCATTCAGCTTGACGAGCCGAGCTTCGCGTGCCATCCGAGCGAACCGGACTACTTTCTCGACGTGATCGCTCGCACCGTCGGCGATTTGAAGGTGAAGATCGGCCTGCACATGTGCTTCGGCAACTATCGCGGCCGGGCCGTCGGCTGGCGCAGTTACGCGCCGCTTTTTCCACATTTGGCGAAGGCGAAGGTGCGTCAACTCGCTCTGGAGTTTGCCAGCCGAGAGATGGCGGAGATCGAGTTGCTCAAGCAAGTTCCAGCGCCCATGGAAGTCGCCGTCGGTCTGGTCGATGTCAAGAACACCTGGATCGAGCCGGCGGATCTGGTGGCCCAACGCTTGACGCAAACCCTAAAATATGTCGAGCCGGAACGCGTCCATGTGACGCCCGACTGCGGCTTTTCTCAGACCGCGCGCTACATCGCCCAAAAGAAACTGGCGAGCATGGTCGAGGGCGTGCGGATTGTCCGGCGTCGTTTGGGGAAACCTTGAAGCCCGGGGGTGAGCGCAATGAACCCGGGGGTTCACCCTCACCCCCATCCCCTTTCCCAGAAAGAGAGGGGGCATCGTCCCCAGGGGTGAGTGCAGCGAACCCCTGGGCATTGGTAGAAATGCATGAACGAACCCTACGTCGCCATTCGTGTTGTGATGATGCCGCGGGACACGAACCCGCTCGGCTCGATCTTCGGCGGCGTTATCCTGAGCTACATCGACTCGGCCGGCGCGATCGGCGCTCGCCGCGAGGTGGCGAAGGCCGGTGGCGTGTTGCCCTTCTTGGTGACGGTGGCGATGAATCGCGTCGAGTTCAAGAAGCCGGTGATGGTCGGCGATGTCGTCACGTTCAAGACGCGGCTCGTGAAGATGGGCACGACGTCGATCACCATGGATGTGCTGGTCGAGGCGGAGCGCGGGACCGAGCTCTTGCAGGTGACACAGGCCGAGGTGGTGTACGTCGGGATCGACCCGGCGACGCGTGCGCCGTTGCCGCTGTTACCGGGATCCGTTTAGCAGCCGTTCTCCCCTCTCCCTCTGGGAGAGGGGTTGGGGGTGAGGGCTGAACCCACAGAACGCAGAAGTGATTGCCCTTACCCCTGCCCCTCTCCCAGAGGGAGAGGGAGAAGCCTGTTAAACGAGGAGGAAGAACGCATGTCATTCACTGTCGTTCATTTATATTACGACGACGTGCACGTCGGCCAAGAATGGCAATCCGTGGCTCGCACCGTGACGCAGACGGATATTGTCAACTTTGCCGGGCTATCGGGCGACTTCAACCCGATCCACATGGACCACGAGTTTGCCAAGACTACGATGTTCCGCCAGCCGATCGCGCATGGCCTGTTGGTTCTATCGATGGGGAGCGGTCTGGGATTGATGGCCCCGCCGATGCGCACGCTGGCCTTCCTGAGTGTCAAGGAATGGAAGTTCCTCGAACCGGTGTTCATCGGCGACACGATTCACGTCAAGGCGAAGCTCCTGGAGCTTGAGGTCCGAGGCAGGGGCAAACGCGCGGTGCTCACCTGGCAACGGCAGGTGCTCAACCAGCACAACAAGGTCGTTCAGGAAGGCACCGTCGTCACCCTCGTCGAAGGCCGAGGCAAACGCTCCGACTCGGCAAACGCCAAAATCACCACCGAATCCGACAGCCCACAAGCAGGCCCGTCATCATGACCGTACGCACACGCTTCGCTCCCAGTCCCACCGGTTACCTCCACATCGGCGGAGTGCGCACCGCTCTATTCAACTGGCTCTTCGCGCGCCAGCACCAGGGCCAGTTCATCCTGCGCATCGACGACACCGATGCCGAACGCAACCGCCCCGAAGCGCTGCAGCCGATCCTCGACGGCTTCAAGTGGCTTGGCATCCACTGGGATGAAGGCCCCGAGATCAGCGGACCGCTCGGCCCCTATTTCCAGTCGCAGCGCGGCCAGCTCTACCGCGACGCCGCGCTGCGCCTCGTCGAAAGCGGGCACGCCTATCCTTGTTACATGACGAAGGAGGAGATCGACGTCCTCAAGAAAGACGCCGAGGCCAACAAACGCAACTACGTCCATCGCGGCAAGGATCGCGATCTCAGCCCGGCCGAGGCCATGCAGCGCTATCGCGAGAAGCCCACGACGATTCGGCTCAAAGTTCCAGCCGATCGCACGGTCGTCGTGGACGATCAGATCTGCGGCAAAGTCGAAGTGCAAACGAACCTAATGGCTGACGCGGTCATTCTGCGGTCCGACGGCAGCGCGCTTTACAATTTCGCCACGGTTGTCGACGACCTCGGGATGAAGATCACGCATATCGTCCGGGCCAAGGAACATTTGTCAAACACGCCGGTGCAGGTGCTGGCGTACGAGGCAATGGGGGTCGCACCGCCGGTGTTCGCCCATGTGCCGGTGGTCAATGCGCCCAATTCGAGCAAGAAGCTGAGCAAGCGCGACGCCTACAAGTTCGTGACCAATGATGTGATTGCGACGCTCAAGGCGTGCCATGCCGTGCCGGCCGACTGGACAGACGAGCAGATCAAGAAGAACGAGAGCCTTAACCCAGTGATGGTCGAGTACTACCGCGTGCTCGGATATTTGCCGGAAGCCTTGATCAATTATTTCGGGCGACTCGGTTGGTCGCTGGACGACAAGACGGAGATCATGTCGCTGGCCACGATGCAGGCGAGTTTCAGTTTCGATCGCGTCAACATTGCGCCGGCGAGTTTCGATCCGACCAAGCTGCACTGGGTCGCCGGCGAATACATGAAGACGGCGCCCTTGGACCGCAAGATCGACGGCGTCATCCCGGTCCTGCGCCGCGCGGGGCTTGTCGGCGACAGCGTCGACCGCGACAAGATCGCCAAAGTCGTCCTGGCGTGCGGCGACCGGCTCAAGATCTTTGCCGACGTGTTGACGTACGCCGGCTTCTTTTTCCACGAACCAATTTACGATCCCAAGGCAGTCGCCCAGAAGCTGCACAAAAAGGGGCTCGCAGATGCCCTCAACGAGTTCGCCGATGTCTTGCGCTTTACGGAGCCCTTCGATCCTGCAAACATTGAGACGAAGCTGCACGCGTTCGCCGACGCCATTCACGTCGATCGCCGCGACTTGAACCATGCGTTGCGCGTCGCGACGACCGGTGTCATGATCGGCCCCGGCGTCTTCGAATGCGTTGCCATTCTCGGCAAAGACGAGGCGATCCGCCGCATCGGCCTGGCGATGCAATTGCCGAAAACGGAATGATCTTCGACGCCCAGAGGCGAGCGCAGCGAGCCTCTGGGATTTTGACACCTCGATCCCGGGGGTTCGCTGCGCTCACCCCCGGGCTTCGGAAAAATAACATGCCTCGCGAATTTCAACTGTGCGGCCTGGGCAATGCCATCGTCGATATCTTCCTCGAAGTCACCGAGGACGAGTTTCACCAGCTCGGCTTCGAGCGCGGCAGCATGCGGCTCGTTGATCTCAATGAGCAAAAGCTTCTGTTACAGCGCCATCGCCATGAGGAGCCGAAGCTCGTGTCTGGTGGGTCGGTCGCCAACTCGACGATCGCCTTCTCGCAGCTCGGCGGCAGCTCGGCGTTCATCGGCTGCGTCGGCGATGATCGCTATGGTCTCTTCTACACCAGTGAATTTGAAGAGCTCGGTATCGACATCGGCAACCCGATCATCGTCAACGAAGCAACCGGGACTTGCGTCTGCGTCATCACGCCCGACGCCGAGCGCACCATGCGCACCTGCTTGGCCGTGTCGAGCCACTTGGCAGAGCGGCACGTCGATGAGGAGCGCATCAAGAATTCAGATTGGCTGTTCATCGAGGGATACGTGTTCGCCAATCCAGCGACTGGGCAGACCGCCATCCGCGAAGCGATTAAGCTTGCCAAGAAGCATGGGACCAAGGTCGCCGTCACCTGCTCCGACGCCTTCGTCATCAACGTCTTCGGCGACGCTTTTCGTGATGCCCTGAAGTACACCGACCTGCTCTTTGCCAACGAAACGGAAGCTTGCGCCCTCACCGGGGCAACAACGGCCGAAGACGCTTTTCGCAAGATCAAGAACGTCGTCCCGTCAGCAGTCGTCACCAACGGCCCGCACGGCGCTTACCTACGGCACAATGGCGTCGAAGCGCATGTACCGGCTGTTCGCTCCGAGCCGAAAGACCTTACCGGCGCCGGCGATATGTTCGCCGGCTCATTCCTCTACGGAATCACGCACGGCATTTCGCCCGAAAAAGCGGGAAAAACGGCGTGTTTTTTGGCACACAAAGTCATCACGCAAATCGGCGCGCGGCTGCATCACGGCACGAAGCAGTTCTGGGAGCAGAATCTGCAGTAGCCTTATTCCACAGGTTCATTGCGCCCACCTGCGGGCTTCTGGAGCGAGTGCCATGCCCGAACGGTTGCAGATCGTCGAAGGCGACATCACCACGCTCGACGTCGACGCCATCGTCAACGCAGCCAACTCGAGTCTGCTCGGCGGAGGCGGCGTGGACGGCGCCATTCATCGCGCCGCCGGGCGGGAGCTTCTGGCCGAATGCCGAACGCTGGGCGGTTGCGACACCGGGCAAGCCAAGATCACCAAGGGCTACAAGCTCAAAGCACGTCATGTCATCCACACCGTCGGCCCGGTCTGGTATGGCGGGCACGAGAATGAAGACGAACTGCTCGCATCGTGCTATCGCAACTCGTTCAAGCTCGCAATCGAGCATGGAATGAAGAGCATCGCCTTCCCCGCCATCAGCACCGGCGTCTATGGCCTCCCGATGGACCGCGCCGCCCGCATCGCCGTCCGTGAATCACGCACGCTCCTCGCCGTTTATCCCGATTTCGAAAAGGTGTTGCTCGTCTGTTTCGGCGACGAGGCGTTGCGCGTTCATCAGGACGCACTAACGGCGCCTTGAAACAACAGTCGGCCCAGCATCTTCGCGGACGTGCAAACCGGCAGGACCGAATACTCCGAAGCCATGCCGTCGGGAAGTTCGCGCTCCTGATCGGAGTTGAGCAGAATCAACGATGGACAGTCCGCCGTGTCCTTGCCGTGCGAATTGAAGATGACGAAGTTCCCGGCACGCGCGACCTCGAAGACGAAGGCGGCGAGCTTTCCGCCGATCTCGCGAATGTTAATCGCGCAGCCGATGAAGGGGCGCGCGCCGTCCAGTCCGCGGGCATGGACCTCGACCTCGCCGCCGTCGTCGAAGTCCAGCGTGCAGACGCCGAACTCGTCCGGATCATCACAGCCGTGCTCGGCGAGAACGCGGGAGACAGGCCCGGGCTCCACCGGAGCGGAAGCGCCGGCGGTGAAGTGCTGCAAGTGGAGCGTGTGTCGCATGATGCCCTCGCGTCGATGGGCAGAGGGAAAATGGAAAGATGCGGGGTTGATGTTATCCGCGTCGTGAACCAAACGCAAGCAAAATTTCACGCAAAGGCGCAAAGGCGCAAAGGTGCGGCGCCGGGGCAGAATGCGAGCTTGGCGGCTCGGTCTGGCGCTGGGGCTTGCCCCTACATTCGTCACGATCGTATTTTTCGTTAAAGTTTGCCAGCGCGGTTAACCGATGTCATTCCCATCGCCAGGCTACGGCCAAGAACCCTTGCTTGCGCTGTTGGCTGGCAACTTTCGGAGAGCGAATCATGAACATGCGACGGCAACTCTTCGCGGCCAGCGTGGTGCTGATCCCGTTCTTTTTGACCGGGTGCTCGCCGCTTTCGATGGGATTTGCCACGCCGATTCCGATGCAGGCGTGGGTTGCCGACCGCACTCAAGAACGGATGGAGAATAAGAACGACCATCGCGTGCCGATCCTCCCCGCGATCCCGCCGGGGTATCGGCCGTATTGTGAAGACCCGCCGGACCAGCAGGAGATCTTGCGTGCCTTGCCCAGAGTGGCGCGCGGGATTCCTTACATCTACGAAGAGTTTCGGGACGATATTGAGTTTACCGTGGAAAAGTTAGTGGATAAGATCGATCCGCCGCGGTTTATCCCGCTCATCGGGCCTGCCCAGTTGCATCATTGTCATTATAAGTGCACGGTGTACTACACCGAGACGATCGACTCGTCCTATCCGTTCCCGTTCCGCACCAAGCGGCGAACCGCCCAGGTGGTGTACATCGACAAGGACCACTATCACCTCTGCGTGAGCGGCCCGGACGCCCAGCAGTCGGTGAACCAGGAGCTCATGAAGATTCGGACAGGATATTAGCCGCTGCTTGCTGGCCGCCCGGCGAAGGAGCCGCGCACGAAGTAAGCGGGGCTGCACCAGCCGCTTACGCCGTGCGCGGCTCTTTTGGCTGAACGAGGGCTACTCCGATGAAACCGCGTGTTTCCGTTGCCGCGCTTGTGTTCTGCCTGAGTTTCTCCTCGGTTGCCGACGCGCAGCTTTTTCCGCGCATTTTCGGCTCAAAATCGTCCGACAAGAATGCGCCTGCGAAATCCGTGCAGCCAGATCCGCGCCGCATGATCGAAGTCGAGGTCGAAGTTGCCTGGCTCGCCGATCCGGTCACGTTTCCTTACTATCTCGAAGCCCATTCCAACGGCACCCAGCTTGAAGTTCGCGGTTACGTTCCGAACAAGGCTGTCCGCGACCACGCCATGCGCATCGCGCAAGTGTACGCATCGATGCCGGTCGCCGATGCGATGAAAGAACATCCGAGCTTGCTGGTCCGACCGAGTCAGATGTCCGCGCAACAATTGCATGCCAGCGTGATGTCGTCGCTGCGCGTGGCATTGCCGAAGCACCATCAGAATCTTAAAGCCCAGTGCAGCAGCGACGGGAAGGTTTACGTCGTCGGCGCCGTGATGAGCTATGAGGAAAAGCTGGCCGTGAGCCATGCGTTGCGCCGGCTACATGGATGCACGAGCGTGCAGAATCTCACGACCTTGCCTGGCCCGGTTGCGCAGGGGCCGACAAAGGATCGCACGCCCATCGTGAACACGTCGAACAGTTCGCAGAAACCGGTCGTGGCGGTGGACAACAAGACGAAACCGTTCTGGCCGTTCGGGAAAGCGCCGAAGACGAAGCAGTCGGAAGAACCACCGCTAAACGATCAGCGCATGCCGGAGCCGAGATGGCAAGGCGCCGGCGACGTCAAAAAGCCGGGACCGAACGGGCCGATCTTGATCCCCACCGGGCCCGAGCCGAGGAATGAGGTCCCCAAGGTCGAGCCGTCGGCGCCGACGCCGACCGGCGCGCAGCTCAAAAAGCGCATCCTGTCGGTATTCCCGCACGTCAAAGGCGTCGACATTCAGTTTCGATCCGCCCGTGACGTGTTGATCACGCTGGAGATCGCCAACGAAAAGGATCTGAGCGCGACGGCCGAACGCGTGTTCGCGTTGCCGGAGCTTCAGAGCCTTCAGGCCGAGCTACAATTCAAGATTGGCGAGTAGCGCAAACGCTCCGAATGTGCTTTACGAGCCGGCAGCGTAAGCGACGGTCTACGCAAGACCGTCGCTTACACTTCCGGCTCGTGAGTTTGTCGCGGAGATTTGCTTCGTCAGTTATGCCACAAATTGATAACCATCAGGCCGATGGTGAGGCCGAGTTGCGAGCCGCTCGCGATGAGTCCGCCCAATGCGAGTTTGCCGAAGTCGCCTCGCAGACGCATCGCCGAGCATGCGTAGCAAAGAGCGAACGTCCCTGGGATGAAACTGCCGAGGAAGAGCGAATACGTGAGGAACTTGATCATGCCTCCAACCTGGCCTTGATGGAAACCTGAGTACGGCGCGAGCGTTACCAACAGGACCATCCAACCGATCGCCGCCAGCACGACCGCGTACCAGGCGTGTGACATCTGCATTTGCGCTTCCTTCGGGCCCGGCTCGTCGTCGGCGATCGACTCATCGACGCAATGCGGACAGACCGCTTCCTCGTGCCAGCGCGTTCGGCATACCTGGCAGATCGGCCGATCGCAGCGCACACAGCGTGCGATAGCCGGTGTGTCGAGATGCTGATCACAGCGGCCATAGTCCTTGTCCGGCGTCTTGCGCCGTTTAGCCGGGTCTTCGTAGAGCGGCATCTTGCACTTGGGGCAGCGCGCCCCAAGCGTCTCCGGCGCCTGACGAAAGACCCGATAACAGGACGGACATTCGATCATGGACACGACCCATCCGGATTCCTCCCTCCCCCCTTGTGGCGGAGGGTCGAGGTGGGGGTATGAACCATAGGCGAGTCCGCCCCCCCCACCCCAGCCCTCCCCACGAGGGGGGAGGGAGTCGATACTGCAAACGCTAAACGTAAACCAGCGACCTACACCAATCGGTCCGCAAAATAGTTGAGCAAGATCATCAGCACGCACGTCAACGTCGAGGCGGCGACTCCCGTCATCGCGACCCACTGGCCGCCCCCCTTGCGTTCTTTCTCGGCTTCGTATAGCGCCCACACGCCGAGGCCCAGCGCCAGCACCTGAGGCAAGAGCGACAGCCAACTGAGGATGCGCATCGCCGAACTTCCGGGCGACACCAAGAGCAAACACATCAAAAGTGGGCCGGCCACGAGCGAAATGATCAAGCTCACATTCGCCAGCGACGAGGCCGACGGCGGCAGTTCCGTGTGGCGAGCCAGGAAATTCTTGCACGGCCCGCACATCAACTGATCCTGGAACTTCACCAGGCAGTCCTGGCAGAAACTCTCCTGACACTCCGGACACAGGCCGACCTTGGGACGGCGCTGGTGATTGAAGCAATAATCGGGGTCGCGCTTTTCGTGTCGGCCGCGGCGCGGTTGGTCGTCCTCGTCGTCATAGGCAGGAGCGGCGGTCGGCGTCGGGCTTGTCGGATACGTGTCCCCCGTCGTCGTCGGCGGCAGCGCGGATGGCGGCGTCGGAATCGTCACCGGATCAAACTGGATCGGCGCCAGGTCCGGCACCTTCGGCGCGGGCGTGGCCACCGGAGGCGACGCCGGCGGCGGCGCCGTGCTTTCCCACGGAACCGTGTTTCCGCCCCCGCACTCGCAGAAAATCATCGTCCCCGCCGAATTCTCCGGCCGGCCGTGCGTCTTGCCGCATTGCTTGCAATTGAACCAGATCATCACGGCTTCTTTGTGTCGAAAGTCTTGCGAAACACGTCGCGCAACCGATCGAAATTGTTAACGCGCGCCGATCCCACCAGAACCGAGACCGGCACGTCCTTGGCGCGATACTGAATCAAGAAACGCCGATCGACGCCCGCCAGGCGAAGGTCGAGCGTCACTTCTTTCTTGGTGTCGTTGTTGACCGACTCGGTCCCGACCACGGTTCCCGTGCCGTCCAGTGGTTTGCCTTGCAGTCGCCCCAGAATGCTCACGAGCTCGCAGCGATAGAATCGCTCGAGCACTTTCTTCTGCCGGTCATCGTCGTTCTCTCCACGTTCGGCGTCAAATGAAAACAACGCAATGTAGGCGTCGTCGCGCGGGTTGATCATGATGATGTCGTCGGGCTCGAGGTTGTTCGGTTGATTGTTGGGCGGAACGTAGGCGCCCCAATCCGCGGAGGGGCGCTTCATCTCGATGCTGACCTCCTGCCCGCGTGTGCTCTCGATGACATCTTTGCTGTCCCAGCGTATGCGGCCTGCGAAAGCGAGTTCTCGCAAAAAGGCGTCGAGCCCGAACACGGTCGGCGATGCCAAGGCGATGAGCGTCAGGAATGTGCCGACGATGCCGACGACGATGCCGGCGCGAGCGTAGGAGAGGCCTTCGAGACGAGTCGGACGCGCCGAGATCTCTTTGACGGCCAGCACGCCGACCACAATGGCAGCAATGGTGCCGACGATCGTGAACATTCCGACGAGCGCAAGCGCCAGGCTCAGGACCGCCAGGCCGCTCGTGCGCCGATAGTCGGGAAGATCGAGCGGCGGAGGCGCGGCGACTACGGGCGGGGCGGCCACGGGCGTCGTTGGCAGAGGTCGATTGCAATCCGGGCAGGGAACTTCCTTGCCGAGAAACTTGTCATCGATCTCCAGGCGCGCGCCGCATTGACAGGTGACCGAAAGAGGCATGCCTGCTTCCATCCCGAATGGTGCGTCATCGTGGGGGCGAATCTCTCATTATTGTAACCGGCATAGCGGCGGAAGGCAAAAGGTTTGACGTGCAGGTGTTCGTTTAGCACCCGAGTAGAAGCCCCGGAGTGAGGAACTCCGAACCCCGGGGTTCCGAATATCTCACCCCGGGGCCCCCACCGCAAATGGGGACATCACGACGCGGCCGGGGTGATCGCGCCCGGTGGGGCGCTGGGCAGCATCGGCGCCGGCGCGCCTGGCGGCTGGGCCGGCACGTCTTGCCGGAAGCTCTGCCACATCTCCAACGGCAAACATCCCAGCCCCGCGATGGCCAAGAAGCCGAGGTCGATCAGAATGAGCGCGGCCATCGCCGCCCCCTTGGCGCCGCCGTAGGCATGCAAGCCCACGCCGAGGAAGTTGGTTCCGAACCATGACCACGACGTGACGATGATGCCCAGGACGCTCAACACCGCGACACCGCGATGCTTGACCATGCCGCCCCAGCGAGCGTGCAGGATGAGCGCGATCCAGATCACGATGAGCAAAGCGCCGTTTTCCTTCGGGTCCCAGCCCCAGAATCGGCCCCACGAGTAGTCGGCCCACAAGCCGCCAAGCACCGTGCCGACGAAGCTGAGGAACATGCCGGCGCACAGGACGCCGTAGGTCATGCGCGTCAGGTTGGCGGAACCGTCGCCGCGCAGCTTGTCGGTGAAGAGGCCCAGGAAGATGTAGGCGATGCCCATGCCGCCCGCGACGAACGCCGTCGTGTAGCCGAGCGTGATGCAAGTGACGTGAGTCGCCAGCCAGAAGTTCGTGTCCAGGACGGCCTGCATCATGATCATGGTGTCGCCGTCGAGGCTCAGGATGTGGGCGATGATCAGCGTGCAAAACCCCGTCGCCGACCCGACGACAATGGCGATGCCGTTGTGGAATATCCATTCGACAATCAGGCAAACGAACACGCAGCCCAGGCCGATGAACACCGCAGACGAATAAAGGTTCGTGACGAAGACGAACATGCGTTCTTGCAGGATCATGCGCAAGATCAGGCCGGCCGTATGGACGACGAAGGTGACACTCATCGCCGCGAAGGCTGAGCGGCGCACCGGATCGGACCAATCGGGAGAAAGCCACGACAGCCCCGTGACCAGGGCGAGAACGACGTACAGCTCCAGGCAATGATAGAACGGCGCGAACTCGTTGAAGAACACTTCGAGATCGGCGCGGCCCATGCGTCCCTCAGCTTCGAGATACTTGAGGAACTCGGCGAGCTTGTGGTTGAACGCCGCCTTTTCGCCGCGATCGTAATGCTGCAGGAGCGCGCGATAGTATTCGTAGGTTTTCGCGTCGGGGCCATCGGGCAACTCCGTCGTGCGCGCGCCGAACCGGTTGGCCGCGTCGGCGAACGTCTTCCATTGATCGGTGCCGTCGGCATTCGGAATCACCAACGGCGCCATGTGGGCCGACAGGCGATTCATCAATTGCAAATGATCGTAGAGCTCGACGACTTTCGACTCGAGCAGGTCGTGGTTTTTCGCATCCTTCTGCTTGGCGCGTCTCAGCTCCAACAAGTAGACGCGAAATTGCTGGCGAACGGCTCCCTGGGCATCGAAGACGATCTCGTTAAAGGAATAGCGCAGCCCGTCACGCATTTCGAGATTGAGCATGCGCAGGAGTTCATCGTTTTCGATGCGAAAGACCTTATGGCTCCAGGACGGCTGGTCGGCGCCCCTGTTCACGAACAGCACTTCGGGAAACATCTCGCCGGAGGTCGGCGGCGTGATGAGCACGTCAAGGAGCCACTTGGTGGCGGCGTGACGGGTCGGCTTCTTTTCGTCGTAGTCGTAGAACGATTGCCGATGCGTGATGATCATCAGCGTGGAACGAGCGACGGTGTCGATGGGCTTTTGGCGTCCGCCGTCGATGACCGGAATGCGGCCGAAGTTGTAGTAGTCGAATTCGCCCGCGGGTGCACTTTTGCGCGGCCGCGCGGTGTAGGCGTAGAAACCGAAGTAGGCAAGTGCAATGAGCGCTGCCAGATAGGGCATGTACTTCTTGAGGTTGGTCGCGTTCATACGACAGTCCTCCGCTCGAGGAAGCGATACAGGGATAGACCGAAATGCATCAGCAAGCCGACGCCGACGATGCCGCAGGAGATGTACGGCAGCAGCCAGCCGGGATTGCTGACGACTTGCAGGATAGTTCCGTTCGCCTTGCCGGTGCGTTCGTCAGTCGTCCAACTCGATTGGTAGAACGTCAGGCCACGATAATAAAGCGGCGCGTTCATGTAGATTTCCACGGGCCGATCGACGTTATTGGCCGGGTCGATGAGCCGAACGTAGGCGTGAAAGTCTTTCGGCGTTTGCGTTCCGGGAAAGAGATCGTGCTTGAAGTCGTTGAGGTGCAAATCGTAGTCGAGAGATGTCTGCTTGAAACGCAGAATTATCTGATACTTCTTGCCGTCGACTTCGATCCACTGAAGCTGCTCGCCGAATTTGGTCGAGAAAAGCCAGGTGCCGAGCGATTTGCCGTCGCGCGTCGACAGCTTGAGATAAACCGACGGCATATCGACGCGCTGGTTCGGATCGACACCGCTTACTTCCGGCGCGGCCTCCGCCAGGTGCACTCGCCCAAAGCCTTTCATGTCCGGTTTCTTGCTCTTGGCGTCGAACAATTTCGTGTTGACCATGAACTCTTCCACATCGATCTTGAACGGAAGTTTGCCATCGTCCACGGTGGCCCCGGTGGCGAGCCGGCGCGCGGGGATGGCGATGACGTCATCCTTCCTGTCGTCGAGATTGCGAATGATGGCGAGTTCGCAAGTGCGATTGTCGACCAGCAAGTTCGACGTTTGGCCGATCATGATCACCATGTTCGCTTCCTGGGCAGCGGCACCGGTGATGACTTCGCCGATCATCATGACGATGATGCCCGCATGCGTGAGGAGGATGCCGGAACGGGCCCAGGTTAGCTGGAAGCGGACGGCATGTGCCGCGAGCAGGTTGACGAACATCGCTCCGCCGATCAGCCAGCCGCCCGGAAATGGGATTACGGCATCGCTGTTCTCCAGCGTGTTGAAGAATACGACCTTGAGCGGGACGAACACGAACAGGCTGCGGAAATACTTGGCGACGACTGTCCAGACGCCATTGTCGACTTGCGCGAGCGTGCCCCAGAAAACAAGCAGGAGCGACAAGACGAAAAGGACGACGGTGATGCGCAGGTCGGCGAGCATCACGAGAAGCTTGTACGCCGGATGATCGTCGGCATGTTCAAACGTCGGTTCGGGGAGATCGTCGGGCTCGGTCGACGGCGCCGGGGCGTCGGGCGCAGCGGCAGGGGCGATGACTTTGCCGTTGGTCTCGGCGGGCGGCGCTTCGCTGGTCGGCGCGGGTTGGCCGCTCGCATCGACGGGAGGCGCCTGGCCGTTGGTATCGGCAGTCTTGGCGACCGCCGCTGCCTGTTTTCGTGACATCGCACGTTTCATGGTGAGATTCCCTACAAGGCTCGCGCACGCAGGGTGGGCTGCGCCCACAACCCAGATAGTTCGAAAGTCCACCGGTCTTCGTCCCGTAGGGACGAAGAAAAGTCGCCTCGCCTTGCGAGGATTTCCTTCAGATATCACTGTAGTAAGCGGCATCGAACGGGCCGCTTACTGCGTGCGCCGCTCTGTTACAAGCGCTTGAACGACTTTAGAAACGCCTCGAAATCTTGTTTGTTCTTGCCGACCGAATCGTGCTGGCCACGCATGACAATGAACCAACGCGAATGTTCGAGCGGCACAATGACGGCGAGGATTCGCGGGCGATCGGGTTTTCCGTCCGGGACATTGATGTCCGCATAGTAACCCCAGCGGTCCGCCACCTTGACGTCGGCCACGCTGTCGGCGACTTCCTTTGTGCCTGCGGGGCCGAGCCCGACCTGTTGACGCCAGCGGATCACGTTATCCGAAAGCCGGCCCGACGCGGGCGAAATCGTGATGTCCACCGACTTGCCCACTCCCGGCGCCTCATAGGCGTCGACGGAAAACTGCGGCAGCTTCGCCTTCTTCGACCAACCGTCCGGAACCTTGTAACGGAACGGCAGCTTGCCCGGGTCATCCTCGAAACCGAGCATGTCGCGATCTTTGGCGGCGCCGGGGGCGGCGGGTGTGCTCACCTTGTGCACGCCGAGCCCCGTCATGTCGATGAACTTGACGGAAATACCACGCTCCGTCTTGTCCATCTTGACGTACTTCATGGCATCGTCGAACTTCTCCGACAGCGGAACATTGACCGCTTGCTGCCAACGATGCATGTTGGACATGAAGTCGAACTTCTTGCCGCTCATCTGCGTGATCTTGATCTCGAGCTCTTTCGGCTTGGCGGGGATACGATAGGTCGCAAACCGGCCCATGCTCGGCGGGTCTTCTTTCCAGCCGGCGGGAACGGTCCAGGTCATCTCGGTCTCTTTCCGATCGGAGAAGCGCGACGACTTGACGAACGACTCAAAGCCAGCTTCGTGCTGCTTCATAAGTGCCACGGGGCCTTCGATGCGGATGAACCAGGCGATGTCATTGTGCTCGATCATGGCCACGCGCAGGCGAAGTTGCTGACGATCCTGTTGCGTGACCGTTTCCTGCGTGATGTCGTCATCGCGCGAGCAGCCGAGCGTTGGCAGCGTGATGACCGCGACCGCGATGCCGATCAGCCAGCGCATCGCGGCGTGTCGAATGCCCATGTCTTGCGAAAATCGCACGGGAGTTGTCCTGAATGAATCCGTGCCTGATCCACTGTTGCTAGTAGATTGCGGCACGGGAACTTACGCTGTTATGGTTACATCTCAAAGAATGCCAGTCAAGGCTTTCGGAAGGCGAGGCGAGCCTCGAAGCGGTGGGGGGAACATTCATTCATTTCATCAGAATACGCCGAAATTGCAAGCGGAAATTGGAAACTTCTCGGCCCACGCGACAGAAAAAAGAGCCACGGGGAGCCTGGCGCGGCTGAGCCGCAACTACCAAGAACCAACCACGGATTACCTGATCGCACGGATAGGTGATACGGGAACGGCCGTGACCAAGCGGGAACGTGGAGATACTGAACTGCCCAACTCTCCCGTGCTTTCCGCACTTCCTTACTTGGACAGCGCCACGTTTTCAACCTGGTCGACACCCTGCAACGCATTTTTGGTACGTAACTCCTTTAGAAAACAGCACGTGCGAGCCTTCGTTGCACGCACACACTCACACCCCCCCCTCGCGAAATGCAACGAAAGCGGGAGCCCGTGTGAACAACGCTCGTTTGCCGCAAGCAGGGGTCGCAGGGCTTCAAAAGTGGCGCTGTCCAATGGATCTCTTTTCTCTTTATCCGTGCCATCAGGTGATCCGTGGTTGCAAATAATCTTGTTGTCGCGCGAGGAAAACTATTGATAGTGTCCAGCAACGGAGTGCGATGGAATGCCATAGCTATTAGAAGCGACGCAGGTTGAACGGTACACGTCGCGCGAGTTGCTCATCGCCTTTCGGCGTCACCGATGTTTTACAAAGACATGAACCATAACTTGTCGACATGACCAGTGGCGGTCCGCTTTCCTTTTTACCGCGGTAGTAGATTTCCCATGGACGCGATATGTCCGATCGTCCAGGGTCCGGAAAAAACGCGCCAGGTCCTAATGTTCGCACGTCCAAAACTTGCCGGCATGTCTGGTGTGTACGACATCGGCTCTGCCGCGCGCGAACCCGACAATAGCGCGCGCGCCCGCGCCCGGCCGCGGGAAGGAAATGCGCGTCATCGAGCCTGCGGTGGTTGACTGGCACGAAATACGGAGACGCGTTAGCGACGGACCGAAGAAAAGCCGGCGTTGGAGTGCTACGTGGTCACGCGTGCCGGAATAGTTCGTCTGGTTCGTCTAATGCCCCCCCATCGAAGTTAGACGATAGACGCGTGCAGAAGTCTTGCAACAGAAGTTGCATTTTTCACCACTGTCCGAATCCCCAGGGGATTGCGGATCGCATTTTTTCACAACTGACATCGCGTGCTCTGCCGGAGGACTGACTCATGGCGGGCTCCTTTTTTTGCCGCGACCAATGGACGTTCACGCCGCCGAATGGCCACGATGTGGACCGGCGAAGTCCATTGCACGATGTCTTTTTCAGGCGCGGTCACGATCAGCGTGTGTTTCGTAAGTAGCACGTTCGCTGGATTCGTGACGTTGAAGACGTAGCCGCCGGCCAGATCGACGTCGAACTTCCTCAAAGGGCGCTCATTTAGAAGCTTGCGAAGCGAGCTGGCCGTCATGAATCGCTGCTGGCTCCGAATTGCAGTCGCGCTGTTGACACAAAAAAAGGGCCGATCTCGCGGGGAGATCGGCCCTTGGTTCTGACTGCGTCTTGCGAGCGCGAAGCCGCAAGCGGGTTATTGGTTGAACACGAACTCTTTCGTGTTGATGAGCGCCCAGAGCAGGTTTTCGTAGGCGATCTTCTTGTTCATCGCATGGCGGGCGATGTGGTCGAGGGCCACCTGGCGGTGCTCGTTGCTCGGACGGCGGCCGAACGCCCACATGAATAGCTCGTCGACCTTCTCGGCATCGGGACGCGGGTCCTTGGCTAACAGGTCGGCTCGGGCGTTGCCGGCGGTCAGCTTGTTCTGAATCTCTTGCGAGTTCAGCAGGTGAAGCGCCTGGGCCAGGTTCGCTTCGCTGACGCGTTCGCATTCGCAGGCGCTGATGCGCTGCG
>VGZI01000097.1 GCA_016872605.1 Planctomycetota bacterium | reverse complement strand
ACGACGGAGAAGAGTATTGTCAGCAAAAAAAAGGAGATGCCGATCTCGATCCAGTGATAGTAGTGTTTTTCATGGATGCCGCGTTCTTCCATCTTGCGCTGTAAATAAGGCACGATCAGGCTGCACACCAGCGAGAACAACAAGAGCGTGGCGATCAGGAAGACCATCAGGATTGACAAGAGATAATCCCACGCCATGCCAAGCCAGGTTTTGCCTTCGGGCGGATCGAGTTTCCAGATGATACACAGCGTGTTGCGAACGTGCAGGAAGGCGCCGAGGGCCGCGATGACCAGCATCACCATGCTAATCGTCGGCGCCCATGACGATTGCGGCTCGGACGCGTACTTGACCATCGTTTCGACATTCATCGCAACTTTTTCAGGCATCATGGCATTGAGTTGCTTGTTCACTTCTCCCTTGGCGGCATCGTCGCCGAAGATTGCGCCGGAAATGTAGATGGCGAGCAAGAGAAGCGGCGCGACGGAGAAGATGGCGTAATACGCAAGAGCCGCGCCGTGGCGGGTGCCGCCGTTCTCGCCCCATTTTTCCCAAGCGCGGTAGATGATCCAAATGCTGGTCATGGGAGACATGGCGGGCCTCGATGGTCGTGATAGCTCCGCGATCAGGGCAGCAGGTCAAGGAACGCTGTCGAATCGGAGAAATCCCGTAACGTCAACTCGGGCCGAGCGTCGGCCAGTTGCTCTACGGTGTGCACACCGGTGGCGACCGCGACGACGTTGGCGCCGATTGCGCGAGCGCACTTCACGTCGAGCGGCGTGTCGCCGATGACCCAGATGCGCTCCGGTGTGACGCTCTCGCCAACGTGCGAGCGCGCGGCAGCGAGCGCTTCGCGGGCCACGTCATCGCGATCAAAGTGCAGATCGCCGAAGCCGCCAAATGCGAAGTGGTCGAACAAGCCGAAATGGCCGAGCTTGACGCGAGCGCCGGCGCGAACGTTTCCGGTCAATAGGCCGAGCGTTACGTTGCCGCGCCGCTGTAGGGCCTCTAGGAGTGCGAGGATGCCGGGCAGCACCCGGCCGTTGTGGCGGTTAAGACTGGCGGGCAAGCGCGCCAGATAGCCGGCACGCAGTTTCTCCCAGTTCTCCGCGGTGTGTTCAATCTCATGGTGATGAAGCAAATCCCGCGCGATGGCGCGATCGGTTCGGCCAGCGTAGGAGATCTGAACCCTCAGGGAAATGCCGAAGGTTTCGGTGAATGCAAGCTCCAGCGCTGCTTTGCCTGCGCCGCCGCTGGCAAGCAGTGTTCCGTCGATGTCGAATAGGCAAATGGTCATGGCGACATTGTATCAACAAGAGGCCTTTCCTCGCGAGGCGGGTTCTTGGTATCGTCGCCCTTGTTTAGCCGTTCGCTTGTGGCGAGCGCCGTTTTCGCGCTCGCCACAAGCGAGCGGCTAGACGGAGATGTGTTTGATGTCCATCGCCATCGCATCCGAACCCTTGAACGCGAGTCCGACCTGGCGGCAGTTTCAGTACGCCTGCCTCTGTGTCGTCATCGTCCTTGCTGTCGGCTGTGCGATCTATGCGGTCGAGACGCTGATACTCGGCTGTGAGCATCGCTTTGTCGAGAACCCGGCCGACACAATGACGCGAGCAATCGGCCTGGCGCATTTTTCGATTGGCTGGCTGTTCCTGTTCACATCGCCGCGCTTGCGCAATTCCGCCAGCCTCGCCAGACTTGCGTTCTGGACGCTCTTCGGCATCGGTTTCTGCTGGATCTTTGCGACGAACGGCGCGGACAAGAATCCCCTTCTGATGATGGCGTTCTACAGCTTCTTCTTCATTCATGAAGTGTGCGACGAGGCCTGGCTTTATCAACAATCCGGAGAGTCATGCGACGAGCCGGCGCGGGCAGAGCAGTTCTTGCCGTCATTATGCTGGACGATGTCGCTCGGGCTGATGGCGACGCTGGCTGGATTCCAGATCGTGCGCGGGCACCTCTGGGGCCGCTCGCAGCTCTTGCAGTCGTCGTCCACGGTTTGGCTCCTCTCGGCGTGGGCGCTCCTCACGATCCTCGCGGTCATCGCTCTTTGCTACATGCTTCGGCAAATTCACACGCTCTACGGCTCGGTAAATGAGATGATCGCGCACTATCGTCCGCTCCTGGCTGTCTACGCCGGCATCAGCACGATTCTTCTGGTCGGCTCGATGTTTGGTTCCGTCGGCGCGAATCTCGTTATCCTGGTGCACGGCCTGACCTGGCTTGTTTGCACGCATCGCAATCTGAGTGAGCGCAATGACCCGATCGAGGGATGGTGGTCGTGGCTGCGCAAGTCGCCGACCGGTTTTTTGACGCTGCACGTGGTCGTGATCGGGCTCGCCCTAGTGTTATTCGCGCTGCGAACGCATTTGTGGGAACGGACGGGATTCGTGTGCGACCTGGTGTCGAAGACGTGGTTTCCTTATTGGAGCATCATGCATATCGCGATGGCGTTCTGGCGCTCGAAGTAGTGGTCTTCGTTGCGCGTTCGCATGGCGCCCTGCGAACGCAAAACGAAGACAGGTCAATCCCCGTCCTCCGGCCGCGACGGCCAGGCCCAGCGATCGAAGTGAATCCAGATCACGCGTGCGTAACGCGTCACGACGGGCACGAACGGCACGAAGCACGCTGCACAAATCAAGACGATCCAGCCGAGATCGACATCAGGCAAGATCAAGGTGCCGAGCCACATGAAGAGTAGCAGCACGACGATCGCCAGGGCGTAGCTGATGTAAAGGGCGCCCATGAAATAGCCCGGCTCGCGTTCGAAGCGCATGTTGCAGACAGGGCAGCGCTCGTTCATCGTCATGCCATGCGCGTAGATGCTGCCGTCGCAACAGCGCGGGCAGCGCATGCAGATCAACGCGAGCCACTTTTGCGAGGCCGTGGGAATCATCAGTTCAGGATTTCGCGCGTCGTCACCTTGCGTGGCGCCAATGTCGCTTCCAGATCAGGCAGATCGTAGACGCGCAGCACGCCCGGTACGACGTTCGTCAGCTCGTTGTAGGTGATTGGCGTTTGCACGACGTTCAGCCACGGCCGGACTTTGCCGTCGAGCGATACCTCGCGAATGCGATCATCGAGCGCTGCGGAATGCAGGGCAACGTGCGCGGTGACACCAGCGGCCACGACGTGCACCTGATCGCTCTTTATTGATTGGATCACCGACAACAGGTCCAGCACACGCTGGCCCAAGAGCGGCCGGTTCAGATGCATGGCCAGGAACGCCTCCTTGATGTCGGCACCGAAGTACGCCGACTTGGCGCCGGGCGAGGTTTCGCCCAGGCCGCGCAGGTCGAAGATGTAGATCTCGTGGTGCTTTTTCTCATACTTCTCAACGAGCCACCTCGGCAGCTTTCCGTCCGCCGGCAGTCCATTGTCCGGCACATGAATTACGGGCGGTCCCTTGGGTTGAATGTGCTTGAAGCGCAGGCCCGGAATCAGGATGCCCTTCTCCGTTTCGTAGACGACCTTGTGCGTGCTCAGGCGATCTTCGAGATAATGGATCTTCTGGCTCACGAGCCTGGCTGTCGGAATCGCGCCTGGCAAGCCGATCAATCGGCGAATCTCGGCCTGGCGCGTTTTTTCGTCGAGATTTGCGAACTTGGTGCGGCGAGCCTCGTATTTTTTTGCTTCGAGCACATTAAGGCCGAACGCGGAGATGCCCTTGAAGTCGGCGAGCACCTGGCCCGAGCGAGTGCATTGCAGGTCGGCGTCCTTGAACGCCGTGAGGTCTCCCTCCGTCGGCGCGTCGTCCACGTTCAACAGCCAGCGCCGCATCCAGCGCATGGCAGCCTCGCGGCGAGGCCTTGAGAAGCCGTGCTTGTCGTCGTACTCGAAGAGTGCGACGCGTTCGCCGTGCCCCATTTTGGCGAAGACCTGGCTTGCCTCGCGGAACGTGGCCCACGAGCCTTGCTGATCGAAATAATCTTGCGATGCAATGCACATCAATGTCGGTTTCGGAGCGCGCATGGTCATGTAATCGACATGGTCCATGCCGAAGGCGACTTGTCCGGGGATGTTCTGCTCGGCGTCCTGTGGGCCGATGGTGGCCAACAGGCGTTCGAGCGATGTGATATAGCACGACGGGGCGGCGCATGCGATGCGATCGTCAAGGGCCATGAGGTAGGCCGTGAGCGTGCCACCCCCGGAGTTGCCGGTACAGCCGATCTTGTTGAAATCGACTTCGGGCCGGCTAACCAAATAATCGATGCTGCGAATGCCGTCCCAGATGCGATACCCCGCCGTCGATTGACCGACGAGCAGCGCGCCGACGCCGACCATGGTGTGCTCACTCGTGCTGCCCTTGATCGCTGCTTTCGTGCCGGGCGCCAAAAGCTGCAAGCGTTCGCCCTGACCGATCGGATCGTAACAGAGCACGGCCAGTCCGTTTTTGGCCATCAAGATGCAGGCACGTTGATAGGCATCGGCGGCTTTGCCGTTCTCGGAATGGCCGCACGGGACGAGTACGCCGGGAAACGGGCCTTTGCCCTCGGGTAGATAGAAGTTCGCGGTCACATGGTGATTCGGCCGGCTTTCGTAGATGACATTCTCGACAGTGAAACCGGCGCCCTTAAGCTTGCCGACGACCTGGGCGTTGAGCGGCGACTTGACCAGCGGGAAACCGCCGATGGCGTCGATGAACTTCGCCTTCAGATCGCGCTGGCGTTTCTGAATCTCGTCCGGCGTTTTTAGCGAGGCCACGAGTTGCTTGCGCGCCTCGAAGTGTTTCTGAGCCTCGCCCATCATGAAACGGTACAGCATCTTGTGAGGCTCTTGCTCGGCGGACAGGATTTGCAGCTTGTCCTGAGCGCCGGCAGTTACGCAAAAACATAACGTCACCAAAATTCCCAAAACAGTGCGCATTGCGCCCTCCCTCTCGGCTCGCGGTGATTCTCTCTTGGCGATTGTGGGTGATTATCGCGAAAAGTCAATCGGCGATTTGCGTCGTTCAACGGCCTATTTGTCAGCATGCCTCAACAGCGACTGCGACCAATGCGCCGAGCAACGCACTAGCCAGCATCGCCATTGAAATTGTGACGATTATGGGCAAGATTGTGGGGAATATGATCACACCCCACACCATGGCCAGATGGCCAACTGCATATGGCCATCTGGGGCCTGCCATGAGTCCTTTGCCAGAAGCCCTCGGCGTTGACCCACAGGCCAGGATGGCGCATCTGCGCGGCAGAGCCGGGCATTTTTTTTCAACCGCCATGGCACGCCGCCATGCAGCGCGCGAAACTGACGATAGCGCTGTTGCCAACCTCGCCCGAAAAACGGTCCGCGCCGTCCGCACCCCTTTGTTTTCCCTCGTTGCAACTCGCCCCGCGACGTGTCGAACGTGGTGAAGCGCTATTCGCGGCTATTCTGATCAAGAATGCAGGCAACGCACTTGTATTTGCCTAGATCGATGGCGAGAATGGTGGTGGTGGACGCGGTTCTCGTGATCGTGTTCATGGTGCAGGCTCCTCGTGGGGAGGTTGGGGTTTGTTTGCGTGGTAACTTTAAAGCTACCACATCCACACGGCTTGCATGGATTCTTTCGGCGGCAAAAAGAGGCGTTCGCCATGCACGACTGGGATGCATTTGAAGCAAAGCTGTTTGCTGCGAGCATTGGTGCAATCAAGCGTTTCGCGGACGAGCACCCCATTGAATCCATTTGTTTTTTGCCTTTGATACTGAGCCGCGATATGGGTATGTCCTCTTCGCCTTCGACACGTTTGAGAACAACATTCGATCCGCGCAGCAGATGGAGCAATACCTGATCAAAGACCGGACGGAATCGTTGACCAAGAAGCGACACTGGAACAACGCAAAGCATCGTTTGTGCCACCCGCCCGTTACTGTGTTCAACACCAACATCGCTGACTTTGCATTTCCGCAATACGCAGATGTGGGATTCCCTGAATGGGAGACGATTGCGAAGAACGGCGGCATGCCAAAGCAGTATGAACACGATGACGATTACCTGAAATTCGAATGTGCGCATCTTGCTCTGGAACACAGGACAACGTCTCATCGCCGAGGGTGCATTCAAGGTCCTCAGAATGGCTTGCCCGTTCATGATCGGGTATGGGATCCACGATGAAGAGGAGCAGATTCTACGAGTTCTAAATTGGCCAGGCGCCCAGCGAGCCAGTCCAGGACCTTGAAGAGTCTTGTCGAAGAGACTACCGCCGAACAAGGCGTTGCAGATGTAACGACGGGCCACGTTGCCGTGGCCTGGGTCGGTAATCCGACCCAGGCGAACCCGCAGGCACTGTGTTCCATTGCAAGAAAATCCGCTGAGACATGCTATCGAATACAATCACCGTAGGAGCGCCACGCCGCCGATCGTTCGCCGCGGTCTGCGTACAGACCACGGCCACGGCAACGCGGCCTGCCCATAGCGCATGAAACCCTTCCCAGCGGCGTAGCTCTTTGAGCGGCGAATGAAAGTGTTCGCGCAACGGCATCGCTCGGACCTTCCCGCTAACTTCCGGCCTATCCAAATACACACAGAGAATCAATCGACCGGCCAGCATCATTGCCGACGTCTCGTGAAAAACGACAATAACTTCATTCTGACCTATGCTCGTTCACGAGGTTGTTGCCATGGCCAATTCGTTCAACGCAAAAGCATCGCTCTCCATCGACGGCACAAGTTATGCGGTTTATCGCCTCGATGCTGTGTACAAGAAATACCCGCAGGCGCAACGCTTGCCGTTTTCGCTGAAGATCTTGCTCGAAAATCTGTTGCGTACTGAGGACGGCGTCAATGTGACGGCGAACGACATTGCCGCGCTCGCCCAATGGGACGCGAAGGCGGAGCCGGACAAGGAAATCGCGTTCACGGTGGCGCGGGTGCTGTTGCAAGACTTCACCGGCGTGCCCGCCATCGTCGATTTGGCGGCGATGCGCGATGCGATGAAGAAGCTCGGCGGCGATCCGGGCAAGATCAATCCACTTCAGCCGGCCGAGTTGGTCATCGACCACTCGGTGCAGGTCGACAACTTCGGCGCCGCCAACGCGTTTCAGCTCAACACCGATCTGGAGTACGCTCGAAATCAGGAGCGCTATGTCTTCCTGCGCTGGGGCCAAAGCGCGTTCCGCAACTTCAAGGTCGTGCCGCCGGAGACGGGGATCGTGCATCAAGTCAATCTTGAGTATCTCGCGCGCGTCATCTTTCACGACGAAAAATCGAACACGCTCTATCCTGATACACTCGTCGGCACCGATTCGCACACAACGATGGTCAACGGGCTCGGCGTCCTCGGCTGGGGCGTCGGCGGCATTGAAGCTGAGGCGGCAATGCTCGGACAGCCGGTTTCGATGCTCATCCCCCAGGTCGTCGGCTTCAAGCTCTGCGGCCAACTCCCCGAAGGCGCGACGGCGACCGATCTCGTACTGACGGTGACGCAGATGTTGCGCAAGAAAGGCGTCGTCGGCAAGTTCGTCGAATTTTTTGGCCCTGGCCTCGATTCGATGCCTCTCGCCGACCGCGCCACCATCGCCAACATGGCCCCCGAGTATGGTGCAACGTGCGGTATCTTCCCGATCGACGAGGAGACATTGATCTATCTGCGTTTGACGGGCCGCAGCGAAGCGCAGGTCAACCGCGTCGAAGCGTATGCGAAAGAGCAGGGGCTCTACCGTGCGAAGAACTCTCCGGAGCCGATCTACTCGGATACCCTGGAGTTGGACCTCGGCAAGGTCATGCCGTCGTTGGCGGGGCCGAGCCGGCCGCAAGATCGCGTGCCGTTGAAGAAGGTGAAGAAGTCGTTTCAGGACGCGTTGCCCGCGCTTATGAAGAAAGAAACGAGGAAGGAGTTGCCTCAGGCGGGTGACGCAAGCCAGGAAGGGGCGCTGCCGACCTATCACGGGCCGGTCGTCATAGCGGCCATTACGAGTTGCACGAACACGTCGAACCCATCGGTGCTGATTGCCGCGGGCCTCGTTGCCAAGAAGGCGGCCGAGCGCGGGCTCGAAACGAAGCCGTGGGTGAAAACGAGCTTGGCGCCGGGTTCGAAGGCGGTGACGGATTACCTCGTAAACGCCGGACTGATGCGCCATCTCGAACAGCTTCGCTTCTTCCTTGTCGGCTATGGCTGCACCACCTGCATCGGCAACAGCGGCCCGCTTTCGCCCGAGATTTCCAAGGCCATCGCCGATCATGAGTTGGTCGTGGCAAGCGTGCTGTCGGGCAATCGCAATTTCGAAGGTCGCGTGCATCCCGAAGTCCGCGCCAATTATCTCGCCTCGCCGCCGCTGGTCGTGGCTTATGCTTTGGCCGGGCGCATCGACATCGATTTCGATCGCGAGCCGATCGGCTTCGGCAAGGACGGCAGGGCGGTGTACCTCAAGGACATCTGGCCCACGCAACAAGAGGTGCGCGACGCCGTCAAGAAATCGGTGACGGCCGAGGCGTTCAAACGCGTGTACGCCGACGTGTTCACCGGCGATGCCCATTGGAAGAAGCTTGTCGTTCCGACCGGCGACCTGTTCGCTTGGGACGCCAAGAGCACCTACGTCAAGAACCCGCCCTACTTCGACAACATGCCGAAGACGCCGGGCCCGATCGCCGACATCAAAGGAGCTCGCGTGCTTGCCCTGCTCGGCGACAGCATCACCACCGATCACATCAGCCCGGCCGGCTCAATCAAGAAGGACAGCCCGGCCGGCAAGTACCTCATGGAACGCGGCGTGCAGCCTGCCGACTTCAACCAGTACGGCGCTCGCCGAGGCAACGACGAGGTCATGGTCCGCGGCACTTTCGCCAACGTCCGTCTCAAGAACAAGCTGGCGCCCGGAACCGAAGGCGGCGTCACGAAGTATTTCTCCCCTCTCCCATCCGGGGGAGTGGGGCCGGGGGTGAGGGGGGAGAGCGCAAACGACGTGATGTCCATCTTCGACGCCGCCATGCTCTACAAGCAAGGCAAAGTTCCGCTCCTCGTCATTGCCGGCAAGGAATACGGCTCCGGCAGCTCGCGCGACTGGGCCGCCAAGGGACCGTACCTGCTCGGCATCAAGTTCGTCATCGCCGAGAGCTACGAGCGCATCCATCGCTCCAATCTCGTCGGCATGGGCATTCTGCCGCTGCAATTTCAAGCCGGACAAAATGCGGACAGCCTCGGCCTCACCGGCGAAGAAGTGTACGACATCGTCGGCCTCGCGGATTCGCTCGCCAAGGGGAACAAAACGATTACGGTAAATGCGGGACCAAAATCGTTCCAGGCCATCGTCCGCATCGACACGCCGCAAGAAGTCGAGTACTTCCGCCACGGCGGCATCTTGCAGTATGTGTTGCGGCAGTTGTTGGCGGGGAAGTAAAGGAACGTCGCCGGCTTGGAGTTGTTTAGTCGAGTAACGGAATAATGGCTTCGTGGAGAATCGCCATGATGTGCTATTGCTTACGCTTCATGTTTACCGCATTCTTTGCCCTCGGCCTATACGTGCTTCTTCCCGATGTTCATGCCATCGAGCTCGAACAGACGACGGCGAAGAAGAAGGACAAGAAGAAAGCCGTAGATTTGCCGTTCCCCCCGAAGTTACCCGACGGTAAGGACGTGCTCACCGTCACCTCCGACGACTTTCTCAAGGCGCCCGACACGATCGGCAAAGACGTGCTCGTCGCCAAGGCCGCACCGACGGTCGACTTCCTTTATTACCCGTGCCAGACCTACAAGGCCAAGATCTGGTCCAACTGGGGCGACGGCCTCGCGGTCAACGGCAAGTACTACTCCTCGGTCGGCGATCACGACGCGCCCAAGGGGAACGCCTTCGTCTACGAATATGATCCGGCCAAGAAGACGTTGCGGCTGCTCACCGACCTCGTCAGCGTCATTGGCCGCATGTTCGGCTATCTGCCGGGCAAGATTCACGGCCGGCTCGACATGGGCAAAGATGGCTGGCTCTATTTCTCCACCCATCGCGGCGCCACTAACGTCACCACCGACGCCTTCGGCTACAAGGGCGACTGGATCATCAAGTGCGATCCGAAGACGGGCAAGGCCGAGGTCGTCGCGCATGGCCCGGTGCCCAAACATTGCATTCCCAACAGCGTGCTCGATCCCGAGCGCATGATCTTCTACGGGGGCACGGCGCCCGGGAGCGGCAAGGATGATGTCGATGGCGTCATGTTCTTCGCCTACGACGTCGTCAACAAGAAGCTCCTCTACTCCTGCCCCGACGGGCCGCCACGCTACATGATCCTCGCCAACTCGACCGGCAAGATCTACTACGTCCCAGGCAGCGACGGCAACGTCGGCCCGATGATGCGCTATGACCCGGCTACTCCGCAAGTGGCCCCGGTGAAGGTCAAGGCCCAACTCGGCCTGCGCTCCGCCACGCAGGAAACCAAGGACGGCATGGTCTACACCGTCTCCAAAGGCAACGCCAAGGCGGGCCGATCGACGGTCTTTTCGTTCAACACCAAGACCGAAGAAGCCAAAGAACTCGGCCCCGCCGCCGTCGGCACGCAGGAATACATCACGTCGATTGATGTCGATCCGACGGGGCGGTACCTCTACTACATCCCCGGTGCGCATGGCCGCAGCGAGAACGACGGCAGCGCGGTGGTGCAGTTCGACACGAAGACCAAGACGCGCAAAGTGATCGCGTTCCTGTCGCCGTACTTCAAGGACAAGATCGGCGCCACCCCGACCGGCACGTTCAGCTCCGCGATCGATCCCGCCGGCGACAAGCTCTACATCACCTGGAACGTCAACCGCGGCAGCCGAGCCTGGGACTGCTGCGCCCTGACCGTGATCCACATCCCCGAGTCGGAACGCCGGCCGTAATCCGCACGCGACCATGATCGTCAGAGCCTTAAGCGCAGGCGAAGGATGTACGAACCTTCGCTCACGCTTCAGGCTCTAATGTCATTGCAGGTTCGCCAGGAACTCCACCAGGTCGCGCACTTCGCGGCGGGACATTTTTTGCACGAGGTCGCTGGGCATGGCGGAGGGGCCGCGGGAACGCTCCTCGATCTGCGTCTTCGGGATGGCGAGCAACTGGCCTTCGGCGGTCATGATGCGCACTTCCTTGGCGTCTTCGCTTTTGAGGACGCCGATCTTAGTTTGGCCGTTCTTAAGCTCGATGACCAACGTCTCGTAACCCTTGGCGATCTGCTTGTTGGGATCGACGATCGCCTCGAGGAGATAGTCGCGTTTCTGTTTCTTGCCGATGCCGGTAAGATCGGGTCCGACTTCGCCGCCGACGCCGTTGACCTTGTGACAGCGCAGGCAGGAGACCTCGGTTCTTTCGAAGAAAATCTTGCGTCCTGCCTCGGCATCGCCGCCGACGAGAGCCTCACGGTAAACCGACATCGAGTCCTTGGGATTGCGCGTCGCTTCGTAGCCGGCGAGCTTTTTGGTGATGCGCATGTTCTGCTTCGTCGCCGCAAGGAGGATATCGAGCTTCAACTCGGCGGGAACGTTGCCGGCGACCAGTTGATCGACCCAGGCTTCGATGACCTCCATGGACGCTTGCGAGCCGACGGATGCGAGCAACGCCAGGGCCCCTTGCTGTTCGATGATGTGGCCTTCGTCGAGCGCTTTTGCCAGGATCGGCACGACCTCGGCATTCTTGACCTTCTTGATGAAGATACGGCGAGCCTGGTGGCGCAGGCGCGGATCGTTCTCCGCGAGGGCGATCTTGGCGGTCTGATCTAGCTGCGCGTCCTTGAAGGCTTCGAGGATCAGCAGGGCGTCAACGCGTGCCTGCGATGGCCTCTTGCGATCGGCGACGGCGTCACGAAGCGACGGCCCGATGTCGGCGATTCCCTTGCGAACGGCGGCATTGCTGGCCTCGGTACGCGGCGCCACGGGCCGCCACCTGCCGACCACCCAATCGCGTCCGGAGGATGAATCCCACGCTTGCAACATCTTGAGTGCTTGCTCGCGCATGGCCATCGAAATGTCGGATCGCGTCGCCGCCGCGACGACGATGCTCGCGTTCTCCGCGCCGCCGAGGCGATGGTTCGCGGCCAGGATACGCAGCACTGCTGGATCAGGAACATCGCGCAGCGACGTCTTAGCTCGATCAGCAAGATTGGGCATGGCATCCGAAATCGGCGCATCATGAATTGCCCGTGCCGCTTCCACGACAATGTGACGATCGCTGTCGGTCAGGAAGTTGGCGATTTCCGACATGCCAAGCCGCCGCATCGCCAGCAGCGCCGCCAAACGCACAGCGGCTGCGTTGTCGGCCGCGGCCTGACGGATCGCATCACGATCGCCGATACCGACGAGAGCCATGACACCAGCATGGCGAAGGTACGGGTCAATGTCGCTGTTCATCCGCAGCATTTCGAGCACCGCAGAAACGGCTTTCGCGTCACTCAGTCTGCCGGCTGCCAGGCCGGCATGGAATCGAACGCGCGGCTCGGGGTCCTGCAGGCCCTTGATGACGGCAGCGGTCGCCTTGGCAGATTCCTGCCGCACAAGGACGCTCAATGCTTGAGCGCGAACGTCGGCGTCGGCATCCTCGGCGAATTGGATCAGGAGCCTTTTTGCCGTCAGAGCATCAATCGGTCGCCCGACTCGAGCGACTTGCCCTAGTCCCCAAATTCCATGGAGGCGGGCCAAGCGGTTCTTGGTTTCTTTGTCGGCGGCAAGGAGCAAACCATCTAGCGCGCCCTTGTCAACGAGCGCGAACTGCGCTTCCTGGCGGACGCGCTGATCCTTGTGTTCGAGCAATTTGACGAGGTCCGCGACCGGACGTTGGCTGAATCCCTCGGCGAGGAGGGTCTTCACTTCGCGCACGGCCGGGTCGTTGAGTTTCTTGGGATCGAAGAGCTTGTAGATGCGACCCTTGTTGGGCATGCCCCAGCCTTCGACCCAGTCGCTGAGATAGAAGCCGCCGTCGGGGCCGAAGTCGCAATCGGTGGCGAGTACGGACCAGACAAATTGCTGGCGGTTGACGACCTCAAACGAGGCGCCCTTGGGCTTGATCTGGAAGGCATGGATGCCGCTGCCGGCGCCGGAGCCTCGAAAGTCGCATAGGAAAAAGTGCTTATCGTATTTTTCCGGAAGCAGACTTGTGCCGGGATGATACGTCAAGCCGGACGGCCCGTTGCCGATGTGGGCGAGAGGCGGGAGCAGGTAGGATGCGGTGTTGGTGGCCTGCGTGTGCCAGAGTTTTTCGCTGTTCCAAACGCCAAGGCTCGGCAGGTATTGGTAGGCCATGCGCCAGCCGGAGTCGCCGCCCTCGACGACGTGAACCCAGCGGGCCTGGTCGCCGCCATCGGCATTGTTGTCGCCGGTGAAGAGATTGCCGTACTCGTCGAAGGCGAGCTCCTGGGGATTGCGCAAACCGGTGGCGAACAGCTCGAGTTCGGAGCCGTCGGGGTTGCAGCGCAAGACGGCGCCCGATTCGCGATTGGAGATGACTTTGCCTCCGGTCTCGACATGTAGCCCGCGATCACCTATGGAGAAGTAGAGTCTGCCGTCGGGGCCAAAGCGCAGGCCGTGCATATCGTGGCCGAGGAACGCCGTGCGAATGCCGTAGCCAGTGTGCAGCGATTTCTTGACATCGGCGCGGCCGGTTCCTTTGGTGTCCTGGAGCAGCCACAGTTCGGGAATGCAGGTGTACCAGATTTTGCCCTGGCGCGCCAAGACGCCCGAGCCCAGGCCGGCGGCGGCGCTTTTGAATCCGTCGGCGAGAATTGTCGCTCGATCAGCTCGGCCAGTGCCTTGACTGTCCTCCACCATGCGAACGCGGTCCATGTCCTGCTCATAGGTGGGGAATTTTCCTTTCAGATGTTTCTTGTACATGGCGACGCGATCGCCGACGGTCATGCACGCCAGGTCGTCGTCGGTCCACGCCCTCGGATGATTGCGATTGTCGGTCACGCCGCGGTGCAGGCGAAATGTCTCCGCGACATAACAGCGTCCTTTTTCGTCAAAGTGAAACGCGACGATGTTGGCGACATGAGGCTCGGCGGCCCACAGATCGGCCTTGACGCCCGAGGGAAGTTGCATCCGCAGAAGAGTCTTTTTCCACTCGTTCGATGCCTTGGCGACTTTCCCGGCATAGGGATCATTGGCATCCGATTGTGCCCGTGACGTGGGTTCAAATGTTACAACGGCGGTTCCGATGGCGAGAGCGGCGAAGATCATGCGATGCATTACGTGATCCTTAATTCCGAGGAATGCGCTGGTGCGCGAAGCGTCGTCGAAGCGCGATCCGGGCGCTAAACGAAAACAAAGAAGATACGGAGTTGTTCTACACCTTGAAAAAGATTCGGCGACAATAGAGCCACAGGCAAATGAGCCAAAATGTGAGGACGATCATGAGTTCGACAAACAGCGGTCCCAGCCGTTGGATGGTCGCCGGCTCGGTCGGCAGCACGAGCAAGGCGTTTCTCTCGGCCCACGGACGGAACAGGCTGAAGGCGATGAACAGGAACAACGCGTTTCGGCCAAAGACGGCGAGCGGCGTCGCCAGGCTGATGAGCTTGAAGCCGTCGATGATCAAGTAGAAATAGGTGAACGCCAGGAGCGTCCAGCCGACGGCCATGAAGACGAAGGTCCACGTGCCGAGCCGTTGGATCATGGGAATGATAGCGACCCATGACAGTTCGATGAACCCGTTGCCTCCGGAGAGAAACCAGCCGAACAAGAGGCCGACGACGCTGCATGCAGCCAGGACGGCAACCTTGGCCCCGGAGGTCAACCCGCCACGAATGACGTTGCCGATCAGGACGCCGAGCAGAACGATGGCGGCATTCGAGACCGCGTTGAACGTCGTGTAATGGTGAGAATGCGGGCCAAGATGCAACCATTGGTCGATCACGATGCCGACGTTGCGGTCGGGCAGCCAAAGCTCGTGCCCGCCGGCGAACGCGTGGATTACGTGCGCCGCCGTGTGCCCGATCAACAAAAACGCCACGGTTACGCCCTGGGCCGGCATGCCGAGTGGGAGGACAAGAAACGCGAGGAAATAGGCTAGCCCTATCTGTTGCAAATCGCCGCGCAGATCGAACACCAAGCGTTGTGCGTTCCAAGAATCCAGGTAGACGCCCAACAAGATGAGCAGCCCGGCCCGCTTGATGGCGTGCGCGAATTGGCGAATCCAGTTCTGCCCGCTTGCCTCACGGTTGGCGTACGAGTATGGCATCGCGACGCCGACCAGGAAGAGCATGGCCGGTTGAAGGAGATCCCAGAGCGTGCACCCTTGCCATTCGCGCTGGGCGAGTTGATTGGTGATCCAGCTCCAGCGCTGCGGATCAAGCATCTGCCGCAGCCCGAAGCCGTGCCCAACGATCAGCAGCAGCACGAGCCCGCGCATGGCGTCCAAGCTGGCGAGGCGTTCGCCCTTTTCGGCCGGTTCGGGGCTGTCGTCGTCGTCGCGCAGCTTGACCATGGTGGACTCGTGAGCTTGTGCACAGCACCCGCGCCGTGCGAGAGCCGTTCATCTTCATCCTGACGGGTATTCATGGTTGGTTGTGGAATCATTTCATGAAAATCTGCATAAGCTCGGCAAGCGCGAACGCGAAGAACGCATGATCGGCAATTCTCGCATGTAAGGCAAACTTGTTAAAGTCCGCATTATCGCTTGGTCGATGGTAGGAACAATCCTCACGTAATCACGCGCAGGTGCGCTAACCAGGAAAGGGAATGAGCATGACCAATTTCTTCAGCGGTGGATTGTTGGCGGCGTCGATGCTGCTCGGTCAACAGGCGGGCCCGCCCGCCATTCCGGCCAAGCCGGCGCCCGTTCAAGCGACGCCAAATCGGCCCATTCTCGGCTGGTTCCAGCGCGAGGATCGTCCCGTGATGAATCGCATTCAGAGTTGGTTCAAGCGAGACCAGGCCGACACGGGCAAAGGCGCACCGCCGCGTCCTGGGACCGTCCAGCCTTCGGAGCCGCCGGTCCTGAATCAACCGCCCTCCAACGATTTCCCGCGCAAAATGCCAAGTTCGCCGACGCCGGCGCCGAACACGCCACTCCCGGCCAAGGGCACTTCGTCCGTTGAGGCGCAACCCGTTCAGCAGGTCGGCTCTACACCGAGCACATCGCCGCCCGCCACCGGCAAAAGCCCGATCTTGCCCCACCTTGCCAACAAGATCGGCCGTGATGAACGCTTCGAGTGGATCACCGGCCAGTTCGAGATTGAGAACGGCAACTACGTCCTCTATTACGCGACGCCGGAAACGATCGACCCGTTGCATGGCCGAATCGTCCTGTCGTCGAACCAGGTCGACATGAGCCAGTTCCGCAAGGGCGATCTCGTGTCGGTGCGCGGCCAACTGGTGCAGCGCCCCGCCGGGCAAGGCACGGTCACGATCTACCGCGTCACCCACGCGAGCCTGATCAAATAAGAACTGCCGGGCCGAGAAAACATCATAGCCTGAAGCGTCAGCGAAGGAATTTCGTTGACGCTCCATGCTCATTTCACGCATCGGGTGTGTCGAGAATCTGCTTCAATCGTGCCGCCAACTCGGGCGGAAGTTTGGTAAGCCACGTCTCGTCGATCAATCCGACGCCGATCATGTCCCGCACATGCGTTCGATCTTTGTCGCGGTTCGACATCAGCTTCATCGTAACGAGCGACTCGAGTGTGATAACGCGGACGTGCTCGGGTGCACCGACTGTGTGAATGTCGGGCGCCGGCAGCAGATGATCCGGCCGCGTCTTCTCGCCGGAGAACAAGAGGCGGATGGCCTCGCTCGGCTTCCCGTCGGGTCCGTCGCGAAACATCACGACGTCGAGCAGTTCGCCGGAAACGAATCCGGCAGCCTCGAGCGCGGCGGTGATGGCGGGGAGATCCGTGCGGCGAACAAGAATGTCGACATCGCGCGTGTTGCGGACTGCGCCCTCGTCCACGGTCGCCACCCACGAGGCGACGGCATTTCCGCCGACGATTGCGTACGGCACTCCCGCGTCGTTGAGCGCTGCCGTCGCTCGCAAGAGCCGTTCTCGTACTCTCGCCACGGCTCGCTCCATGCGGTCGAGAATGTCCGTTCCTATGCCGACCGTCTGCGTCGTCCAGCTTTCGCCCGATCGATCTTCGCGTGCCATCATCTTCGCATCATACCATGAGGCAAACGCTGTCGGCAATCGTATTGACCGGTTTTCCGCATTTCATGGACCCATCATCGACGGAATTCGGCGATCGGTGTTCTTGCCCGATTTCCTGGCGCCTACCTCGCAAGTCAAGTCATCACCGTCGCCTCTTTTGTAGAGCTTTTTCGGCCCACACGATCTGATTGTCACAGCAATGAAGTCCGGGCCGTTCGTTACAAACTCCGATACGGCGAGTCCCACGAATCGGCGCGCCGGTTACCGACGAAACTGTAGTGCTGGGTCAGTTTCGAGCTCTCAATTCGCGCAATGTCCAGCCTCCGGTGACTTCGACGATGGCTTGCTGTTCGATACGGAAGGCGCTTTGGCGTAGCGACCCTTGCACCAGTTCAAGCATGACGATGCGGGCGTGGCGGGCTTCGGTGTCGTCGATCTCGACAGCGGCCATCCGGCGGAAATCGCGCAACGTCAAATCGCTGCGGCCCTGGGTCTGCAGGCAGTAGCCGCGCAGATACCACGCCGTCATGTTCAAGGGATCGTGTAGGATGGCGGCGTCGAGGTGTTCGAGGCACTTCTTGTAATCCGCGTCCGTCGGCAGCACACGCTTCTTCTTCGGATCGAACGGCCAATCGTGGCTCCACCAACCTTCCGTTTTCGGGAACTCGGCAGCGCTCGCTTCGCCGATGTTGACCTGCAAGAGCCGCAGGGCGTCGAAGACTTGCTTCTTGGCCAGGGCGCGGTCGGCTTTCTTGCGATCGGAGATATCGATAGCGACGCCGGCGCTGGTGCGATGCCGCCAGCGCGGGTGCGTTTCCAGCAATCGCTTCAATATCGGCTCGAGATCTTTCTTGTCGGCTTCGCCGATGACCGACGCCGTGACTTCTAGCTCGTTCTTGACGTTATGAAACGCGCGATGCAGCGTGACGCCGTCGAACTCCGACAGCGACGGCAGGTTCTCCTTCAAGGCGACCTTCATCGGGTCGATCGGGATAACGACCTGGCGTCCCTCGGCCCAGCCGCTTGGCAGTTGCCGTTTGCGATCGAACGGCGCTGCCTCGGAATCAATGGTCGACTTGAGGTCGCCAACCTGTTGGGAACGATCGGCTAGGCCGTCGATGTGCAACACGCCCTTCACGTCGTAGTAACAGCGATCGATGCGCAGGCCGTCGAAGCGAAACTCCTTGGTGATGCTCTCTCGAAGATACTGACGGACGCTCTTATCGAGCAGATCGATGCGAATCGGGCCGGCGTCCTTGGCGTCCTGCAGGAAGATCACGGGAGCTTGTCCCTTGTCGAGCTTCTTCTCCGGCAACTTCGGCGGCGTTTCGTCTTCAGCGTCCGGGTCGAGGCTCGGCAGCTTCTTGGATTCAAGTTTGGGGAGGAAGTCTGGCAACTTGCGAGCCGTCTTGTCCTTGTCCGGCGCTGCCGTCGCGAAGGCGGCGACGCGCACCTTGCCCATGCCATCGAAAAACAGACGTTCGATGCGTACTTCGTTGATGTCTTCCTGCGCTGCGACCCAGGTTCGCATGGCCAGGAGCAAGCCGGGCGAATCGAAATCTTGCATGGAGCCCCAGTGAAAGCCACGCTGCAGGGCGGGATGATCGTCGGTCAATAGGGCGCGAACAAGGCGCTCGAGCGGCGTTTGCTGATCCTTGCCGGTCCACACACCATGCAGCACGAGCTTGCCGGAGGCGTCGAAGCTGGCGTCGTCGATGCGCGCGCCGTCGATCGTCGGCGTGTCGGCGACTTTGGACTGCAAGGTCGGTGAGGGATTGTCGACATATCGTACGTTCGGCACGGTCGCGACGGTCCCGGCCTTGAGGTGATCCGTGAAGTAGAGGCGAGCGAACACGTCAAACCGTCTTGTCAGCCGAGTTTGATACGCTGGCTTCTTCGGATAAATGCCGACCGCGGCGAGATTGAGATCGGGTCCCACTTTGCTTGCGGGATAGCTGAAAAACCCGCGATCGACACGCGTCTTGCGCAGGAGCGAATCGCTGTCGCGCGCCAGCCACGATTGCATCTGCTTGAACGCATTGTCCCAGGCGAGTGTAAGGAATTCGATTGGCGGCGCCGTCTTCGCATCGGCCTTGCTTTGGACACCGTCGGGCATCTGCGTGGCGTCAACGATCTTTTTGGCCACGGCTCGCTGCTCGTCGTTGGCGAGGGCGATGACCAGGTGCAGCTTGCCGGCGTGATCGTATCGCGCATCGGAAAAGAGCATGCCATCGAGATTGCGTGCGTTGGCCGCGGTCTGCATAGCGTAGATCGGACTCGTCACGAACCGGACGCGGTCACTATTCCATTGATGATCGAAAGCAATCGGCAAGGCATGACCGAGTGCGGCTTCGATCGTCTTGCGTTGCTGCTCGGCGGGCATTGCTTCCACCGGGTGCAAGGCGACGCCGTCCAGGTAAAGCGCAGGGATACCGCGTTCAAGGTCGGCGTACTTGAGAAACATGCGGTCAAGGCGCGTGCGATGCGCCACGAAATCGCCCTCCGCTAGCCGTCCTTGAGATCGTGGCTTGACATCGGACCATTTCCATTCGATGGTGCGGACGTTCTTGTCAATGATCGGCAAGAGTTTTCCGGCAGCGGGCTTTACCTGAACTAGTTTCAGGACGGCATCACGGCGATCTGCTGATGGAACCTGCACCGTGGCTTGAATCTTGCCGTCGTAATCGAAACTGGCCAGATGAAAGAAGACTCCGTCGTTCGCCTCGTCGTCGGCCGCTCGGTTCTGCCAGGCGAGGCTCGGGTTGGGAAGCGTGATAACATCGCTGACGACCGGGTGATAGCTGACGCGCGGGATGATGCCGGCAACGCGCGATGTCCAGCGTTTGGCGCGCTCGATGTCGTTTACCAGGGCAGGGGGGTGAATGCATGCGCCGCTGACCTGAAAGTGAATCGACTTGCGGTCCGTCGAATAGCGGAGGACGCCGTCGTCGAAGCGTGTTCGTTGAATGAGTGGATCGGGGTCGCCGGTGAACTCGCGCTGGAGCGCCAGGCGATTATCGAGCCAGTTCCAGTCGCGGCGAACCAGCGTCGGCGCTTTCGGCATGCCGTCCGGCAGACGGCGCAGATCGACTGGCACGGGACCATCGGCCAGCAGCTTGGCAAGCTTGCCGTCGGTCGATTGATCATAGCGCAGGCACAACACATGGAACCGCAGTGAGCCATCTGGGCCATAGGTCGCGCGCTCGAAGAAATTGTTGAACGTCGCATCGACCTTGAACGCAGCGACAGCGGCGTCTTGCAGCGCGTAGATTGGCGAAAGGTGAAACTCAATGCTGTCGATCCTCAGCACGTATTTGACATTAGGCACGACAAACTTGCCGAGCTCGCGGCGCAGTGTTTCCTGCATCGCTTTCTCGTCGTCGAGCGCGGTGCGAAGGCACACTCCCTTGAAGATCAGGTAGGGGGGCTGATCCGGGTCATCTTCGTTAAGTTCGAAGTATGCACGATCAATGCGGGTTTGCTCCAGCGTTGCGTTGCCTGACTTCGCGAAGGCGTCGCGCAAGGCCGCGAGCATCTTGGGCCAATCGACGCCGCCGTTGGCTTTCTTGACCTTTTCGTTGGCGTCGGCTTTCTTGTCGTTGACTATGCTGGATGCGTTTGCGCCGCCGACGAGAGTTGCCGCGCTGCCGAGGAGCACGAGGATTTCGAGAATGCGTTTCATAGAATGGCCAATACGAAGTTTAGCCCCGCCTCGAAGAAGCGGGCGGAGACGCTGGTCCACCCGCCTTTTCGGAGCGGGGCTAAACACATCATGACGATTTCGCACGAAAGTTCAACCCTACATCATGCTTGACGTACGCAATCTGCGCAAACTTTACGGCCCCACCCCTGCTCTGGACGGCGTTTCCTTTGCCGTCGGCAAAGGCGAAATGTTCGGACTTCTCGGCCCAAACGGCGCAGGCAAAACAACTCTCATGTCAATCGTTTGCGGTCTGCTCGAGCCGACCGAGGGACAAGTCTTCCTCGATGGTAAGGAATTTCACCGATCCGACCGGGAGCTCCGCCGGCTCATCGGCATCGTGCCCCAGGAACTGGCGATTTACGACGAACTCTCCGCCCGCGAGAACATCCGCTTCTTCGGCGAACTCTACGGCATCGGCAGCGACCTCGAAGAGCGCATCGAGCGCATCCTGGCGTCGGTGGCGCTTACGGATCGGGCCGACGATCGCACCGCCACGTTCTCCGGGGGCATGAAGCGCCGGCTCAACCTCGGCGTTTCGCTAGTCCATGAGCCGCAGTTATTGCTGCTTGACGAACCGACTACCGGCGTCGACCCGCAATCGCGCAACCACATTTTCGAGGAGGTCCGCCGCCTGAATGCCGCCGGCATCACCATCGTCTACACGAGCCACTACATGGAGGAGGTGCAAGCGCTGTGCCCACGCGTAGGCATTATCGATCACAGCAAGCTCATTGCATGCGACACGCTGCCGAACTTGCTCGGAAAGCTCCCTGGCCGCCTGTCGTTTAGCGCCCGCGTGTTGCCTGAGAAAGCCGTGTCCCGCCTGCAGTCGCTCGAAGGCGCCAGGGTTGCGCTGCCCGATCCGATGTCCGTCGAGATCGAATGCAGCGACGTGAAGCGCACGCTGTTACAAGTCGTATCGATCCTGAGCGAAGAACAAGTCGAAATGACGAGCCTGGAGACGACCGAGCCGAATCTGGAGCACGTGTTCCTGCACCTCACGGGACGAGCGCTTAGGGATTGATTGGAAGCCGTGGGTTGAGGTACTCCGGACCCCGGGACTGGGAGTACGCGATTCAATTGCCGTCGCCAAGTTGACGTGCCTTGTTCACGGCCCAATGATGGGGTAAGATGCCTGCGGAGGTCAGATGTCATGAGCTTGGTGATTCAACATCCCGAAAAGGTCGACGAGCCCGTCGAGGCGAAAGGCTACGCCGAGGTGATAAGCCGTGTAGCCGCGGAAGGACAGCCTGTCATCGTGCAGCGTGACGGGATTGACCTGGCTGCGATTGTGCCGCTTGCGTATCTGAACGAGTTGATGGAGGCATTGGCGATGGAAGAGGCGCAGCGGATCGCAAAAGGGCTGGACTTGCGTCGAATTGGCAAAGAAAACCCGCCTCCCCAGAGTTGGTTTGACAACGACGAACCGAAGCCATTTTGAGGCGCCTAGTGTTTAGAGGAACCCAATGGGGAAATCCAATGGCACGAAAGAGAAGGCGGCGGAAACGCGAAAAATACCGCGATCGGACACCCGACCGCAGCTATTTCCTTGAAAAACGTGGCGTGCGGCGTATTTGTCCGTATTGCCGCCTGGATTACGTTATCTCTCCCGCAGACATCTCCGATCCCAGCAAACACTTGTGCAAGATCTGCGCGGCCGCAAGTCCGGACAAGGAAATCGAGAGATTTTGCCCAAAGTGCCTCGCGCCATATCTCATTACAAAAAACCAAATCAGGCAGGGGAAAAAAGGGAAGTGCGAGGACTGTACCCGCGAAGATGACACACCCGCGCTTCCTGGGTTTGAGCCCCCCATTCCTTTTCACAAGGCAAATCGCAAGCCTCGTGGACACGAAGTCAATACCGGGCAGACCCGGAAAGAAGGAAGCCATCGTTCGTAAGCGGCACGAGCCACGTTACGCCATCAACTCGCGCACCGGCCGTGCGTCCTCGGGCAGGATCGTCGCGGGGCGGTCGAACACGTCGCGGACGATGGTGTGCGGGTCGATGCCCATGTTGTGGTAGAGCGTGGCGAGGATGTTGCGGTGGTGGATGGGGTTCTGCACCGGGTAGCCGCCGATGCGGTCGGTGCTGCCCAGGAGAAAGCCGG
>VGZI01000096.1 GCA_016872605.1 Planctomycetota bacterium | reverse complement strand
GTGAGGTTCTTGAGATCCTTCAGTTCCTTCAGACCCGCGTCCGTCACCTGCGTGATACCGAGGTCCAGCGAGGTGAGGTTCTTGAGATCCTTCAGTTCCTTCAGACCCGCGTCCGTCACCTGCGTGCCAAAGAGGTCCAGCGAGGTGAGGTTCTTGAGCTCCTTCAGTTCCTTCAGACCCGCGTCCGTCACCTGCGTGTAAGTGAGGTCCAGCGAGGTGAGGTTCTTGAGATCCTTCAGTTCCTTCAGACCCGCGTCCGTCACCTGCGTGTCAGAGAGGCCCAGCGAGGTGAGGTTCTTGAGATCCTTCAGTTCCTTCAGACCCGCGTCCGTCACCTGCGTGCCATAGAGGCCCAGCATGAAAGGAAACGGCGGATTCGGCAGATTCTTCAGGTCCGCATTCCCGGTACGGAACGCGAACCGGAACGAATGCGTGACTCGTTTGGTCAGCGGGTCAGTCACCGCCTGATAGGTGCCCCCGACCTTTGCATAATCGTCCTTCGCCTTTTGCAACTGCTCGGCCGTCGGCTCGACCGGCGTGTCCTGGCCCAGCAACATGGGTAGACTCCGCAAAAAAGAACCCGAGACGTTCGGCCGGCAAGACACCGGCCCACCTGATTTCTACCAGCCAGCCTGGCTCCGGTCAACACTACGAGTCCTATGCGCATAGAAGAAGTCGCGCCGTTCCAGCAACCAGCGAAACACCGAAAAATTGACGCGGGATTTGACGGCCATCGGCTAATACAAAGGTGGGATGTGGAGCGTAAGGATCAGAAAAAATTTCGGCGGACGGGGTGTAGTTGGTGGGCATCGCCATTTTCGTATCTGGCAAAGGAGCTTGAGCATGAACGGGTTGCGTGGGGGCGTGTGTGCATTGTTCATGGTCGTGCTGGTGAGCGCTCAGGCGGAAGCGGGTGGTCCGCCGAAGCCGAAGGACGGCCCGCTGGGGATGAAGTTCGTGCCGCTGCCGAAGGGGACGACTTTCCTCGGCTGGAACGGCACGAAGGGTTCGGCGAAGAAGACGGAGATCAAGGAGGACTTCGAGATCGCCATCTACACCGTGACACAGGGGCATTGGCAAGAGCTGATTGGAAAGAACCCGAGCTACTTCTCCCGCGACGGCGGCGGGAAGGACAAGGTCAAGGACATCAAGGACGAGGAGCTGAAGCAGTTCCCGGTGGAGAATGTGTCGTGGAACGCCTGTCAGGAGTTCGTCAAGAAGCTGAACGAGAAGGAGAAGGGAAAAGGCTACCTCTACCGTCTGCCCACCGCAGAGGAGTGGGAATATGCGTGCCGCGGCGGGGCGACGACGGAGGAGGAGTGCTCGTACGACTTCTACTTCGCGAAGCCGACGAACGACCTGTCGTCGAAGGAGGCGAACTTCAACGGTGCCATGCCGTTCGGCAAGGGCGAGAAGGGGCCGCACCTGAAGCGGCCGACGAAGGTGGGTTCGTACGTGCCGAACAAGTTGGGGCTGTACGACATGCACGGCAACGTCTGGCAGTGGACTTCCACTGAGGAAGGCTCGGACCGGGTGGATCGAGGCGGCTGCTGGGACAACGACGCTGGCTACTGCCGCGCGGCGAGCCGCCGCAGGGGCCCGCCGACGGACCAGTACTCCAGCCTCGGCTTCCGACTTGCCCGAGTTCCCGTCCGGTAGCAACTTCAGGCAGAATTCAGTCCTGCGGACAATCCGAAAATAGGAGAAGTGTGATGCGAACCGCCTTCATGAGTTTTCTTGCCGCAAGCTTTCTCCTTGCGACTTGTGCGTGTCCCAGTGTTGCCCAGCCTAGCTACCCCAAGGAACTCAAGAACAGCCTTGGCATGAAACTCGTGTACATTCCGCCGGGGAAGTTCATGATGGGCTCGCCGGAATCGGAACCGGGCCGCGAGACGCAGGAAACTCCCCACGAGGTGGAGCTGACCAAGGGCTTCTACATGGGCGCCTTCGAGGTCACCGTCGGCCAGTTCGAGCAGTTCGTGACGGCAACGAAGTTTCGGACTGATGGCGAACGCGATGGCAAAGGCGCCTACGGGATTGATGCGGTCGGCAAGATCCTCGAGATGCACGCCAAGTACACCTGGAAGAATCCGGGGTTCGAACAAACCGGTCAACACCCGGTGGTCAATGTCTCCTGGAGCGACGCCAAGGCGTTCTGCAAGTGGCTGTGCGAAAAGGAGAAGAAGACCTACCGCATGGCAACCGAAGCCGAGTGGGAGTATGCCTGCCGCGCGGGGACGAAGACCGCCTACGTGCATGGCGACGATCCCGAAGGCCTGGCGACCTTCGGCAACGGCGCCGACGCCACCGCGCGCGCCAAGTATCCCGGCTGGAGCATCGGCATCAAGGCGAAAGATGGCTTCGTCTTCACGGCTCCCGTCGGGCAGTTCAAGGCCAATGCCTTTGGCCTGTACGACATGCACGGCAATGTGTGGGAATGGTGCGAAGACTGGTACGTGCCGAACAGCTATGCGAAGGAGAAACAGGTCGATCCGACCGGCCCGGCCACGGGAAAAGCCAAGGTGCAACGCGGCGGCGGGTGGTCGAGCGACGCGAAGCGTCTGCGTTCCGCGGCTCGTGTCGGTCGAGATCTAGTTGCCTACCGAGGCTGCTACCAGGGTTTTCGTGTCGTCTTGGAGCAGGCGAACTAGAGAGTCCATTTGTGTTTCAATGCAAGCGAAGGAGTTATCGTGTTTCAATTGCGATCGATCGTTGTGTGGATGGTTGTTGTTTGTGGTTTCCTCGTCGGGTCGGCTGTCGCTGATGCCCAGGAGCCAAAGAGGCCGGTGGGCGCGCGCGTCGCCTACATGTTGCTCCTTCACGGTGGCGTGACCGATGCCATCGTCAAGTCCGCGAACATCGAAGGCCACAAGAGCGTGCCCCCGCCCTACGTCGGCACCTGGCATTCGTTCGTGAAGGGATTGGAGACGATTCAAAAAGGTCGGCTCGATCCGGTCGAAAAAGGCGACATCGACGTGATGATGATCGCCACGCTGGCCTGGCATCCTCACGCAGAGCTATGGAAGAACCATCTGGGGCTCGACGACTCGACGCTGGCGGGGTTCGCGGCCCTTGGCGTCAAGAACAACCCGAAATTTCGAATCTGCTGGCAGACCTACCTTTGGCCGACAGGCACGGAACCGAAGGACGGCAAAAAGAAACTCGATATCGCCGCGACCAGGAAACGGGCTGCCCCCGAACAGCTAAAAGCTCTGGAGAAGTTGGTCGATGCGATCAACGAAAAGCATGGCCGAAAAGTTGTTTTGATCTCCCCGGTTCATGAAGCCACGCTCAAGCTGGTGGACATGGTCGCCGACGGCAAGTTCCCCGGCATCACCGACCCGGCCGACCTGTGGCTCGAATTCAACATGCACTCGCACAGACACCTGTTGGCGATGACCGCCTACTGCAACATCGCCACGATGTATGGCATCTCGCCGGTGGGACTGAAGCCGTCGTTCAAGGGCATCACCTACGCTACCAAAGGCGGGAAGCCCCATTACATGGACGGAATCACCGACGAGCAAAACGCCATCCTGCAACGGATCGCCTGGGAGACGGTGTCGAAGTATTCGCATGCGGGCATCGCGAGCACCAAATAGGTGTCGAAACGCATAGAATGCCCTGAGATCGAATGGCCAACCGTAAGGCCGTCGGAATGTGGACAATCGAGATGGCTCAGTTAACCCTCTTTCGGAGGACGCATTTGTGAAGACCTCATTTACCAGCAGTCGTCGTCGTTTCCTCAAGACGGCTGGCGCCGCCGTCGCGGGGCCGTATTTGCTCACCCATGCCGCTCTCGGCCAGGGCAATCGCCCACCGGCCAGCGACCGCATCGTCATGGCCACCATCGGCTGCGGTGGACAAGGTCGAGGCGACATGAACGGTTTCATGGGCCATCCCGAGGTGCAGATGGTCGCGGTTTGCGATCCGGTGACCGCCCACCGCGAACAGGCCCGGGCCGCCGTCAACCGGCGCTACAACAACAACGATTGCCGAGCGTACAACGACTTCCGTGATGTTCTGGCGCGGCCGGACATCGACGCCGTCCTCATCGGCACGCCGGATCACTGGCACGCCATCATCACCATCGAAGCGTGCAAGCAAGGCAAAGATGTCTACTGCGAGAAACCGGAGACGCTAACGGTTCGCGAAGGCCGGGCGATGGTCGAGGCGGTGCGCCGTTATGGCCGGGTCTTTTCGGGGGGCAGCCAGCGCGTCCTCGGCGACTACGGCAACGGCGATGTGCCGCGGATGATCTGGAGCGGCGGCATCGGTACGCCGCGCGAAGCGTTCGTCAGCTGCGGCGGCCCACCTCGCGACTGCGATCTGCCGGAGTTGGCGGTCCCCGCGGGCGTCGATTGGGAAATGTGGCTTGGCCCGGCCCCGTGGCGAGGCTTCAATCCCCAGCTCATCAACTTCAACTTCCGACCGTTTCGCGAATATTCCGGCGGACAGATGACCGATTGGGGCGCGCACCGCTTCGGCTCGGCGATGTTCGGGACGCAGCATCACCTCACCGGCCCGACGCACATCCACGTGCCCGGCCCCGACCATCGCTTCCTCACGTACGAATTCGCTGACGGCTTCAAGATGTACCATGGCGGCTCGAACAACATTACCTATGTCGGGACCGAAGGCCGATGGCCAGGGAACTTTCGCCGGCCTGAGCGCCTCGTTGATATGCCCCACTACAAGGGCCGCGGCGGCATTTTCGGAGACTTCCTCCACTGCGTCAGAACCCGCGAACGCTGCTTCCGCGATGTCGAAATCGCCCACCGCGCCTGCACCGTCTGCCACCTCGGCAACATCGCCTACGCCCTCAACCGCTCGCTGCGCTGGGATCCGGAGCGCGAGGAAATCATCGGCGACGAAGAGGCCTCGCGCCGGCTCGATCGCCCCAAGCGCGAGCCGTGGACGCTGTAAGAATAGTGGCGAGTGACGAGTAGTGAGTGGTGAGCAAGACAGGATTTGGCTCGCCACTCTCAACTCGTCACTACTCCGAAGCTCCGAATCGCCGGGCTGCTGAGAAATTTAACTTCGCATCACTACCCACCATCACAACGCCCTCAGCCGGTCGAAGATTCCCCGGCTGGGCTGATCGCACCAACCTCGGAGTCATCCTCACATGCGTTATCTCTCTCTCGCCGTCGTTGCCGTGCTTCTATCGGTGGCGCCGGGCTACAGCCAAAAAGGCAAGAAACCTGCGGTCGCCGGGCCGATCGACATCAAGGGTAAGACCAACGAAGAAGCCCTGGCGCTTCTCATCCCGGGCATGGCCCGCGCGGAACTCCCCGATCGCAATGCGCCGCAGCAGCAGTGGCAAGCGATTTGCCTGGCCGCCGGCGCGCCTGGCAACGAGGCGAAACGGCTGGAAGTTTGCAAGCTGATGATCGCCAAACTCGGCGCCGACGTGCCCGATCCAGCACGATTCTGGCTGCTCAAGCAACTCGAGTACATCGGCCGGGCCGAGTCTGTCGCCGCGGTGGCCACGGTCGTGGGCGATCCCAGCGAGGTGCTCCGCGAATCTGCGATCCGTTGCCTGGCCAACAACCCCGCTGAGGAAGCGACCGCTGCCCTCGTCGGCAAGTTGTCGGCGAAGGACGCCAAGACGAAGATCGCCCTCGCCAACGCTCTGGGCTATCGCCGGGCGGTGTCTGCCGTGAGCGCGCTGGCCGGCGAGTTGACGAACGAATCACCAGCAATTGCTCAGGCCGCCGCCCGCGCTCTGGGGCGCATCGCCAGCGCCGATGCTGCGGCGCAGCTCAACAAGGCGCGCTCCGCCGCCAAGGATCCGGTGCGTTTGTGGATCTGCGATGCGTATCTGCTCTGCGCGGACAGACTCATGAAGGATGGCAAGACGCAGGAAGCAGGCGCCATCTACAACGACCTGTATGGCAACGAGAAGAACCGCGCCACCCGCATGGCCGCTCTGGAAGGCGTGCTCCGTTCCGCCGGCGACGATGCGGGCGTCCGGATCGTCAAGCTGCTGACCAGCGACGACCGCGACGCGCGCAACAGCGCTCTCTTGGCGATCGCCGGCATCAATTCGAACTCGCTAAAGACCGTGGCGGCTTCCGCCGACAAATTGCCTGTCCAGGCGCAGGTCTTGCTGCTCGGCGCTCTCGCCAGCCGCCGTGAAAAATCGCAAGCGGCATTCGCTTTGAAGGCAAGCCAGTCCGCGGACGAGAAGCTCCAGCGGGCCGGGATACTCGCACTTGGTTCCGTCGGCGATGCTTCCGCCTTGCCGGTGTTGGTTGAAACCGCCTTTTCGAAATCGAAAAATGCGGATGCCGCTCGCAATAGCCTCAGCGCCATCGCGGGACCCGGCGTCGATGAAAAACTGATAGCGATCCTGGCGGCCGAAAAACAGCCGTCCACGCGCATCGGCCTGATCGCGATTGTCGAGGCGCGCGGTTTGGCGGCCGCGGTTCCGTCGCTTATTGAAAGTGCCCGCGGTGACGATGCCGCCGTCCGTCAGGCCGCCATGAAGGCTCTCGGCAAACTGGCCGAGCCGAAGGACGTCGGCGCCATGATCCCCGGATTATTGAAGGCGGCCAAGGGCGCCGAGCGAGAGAATGCGGAAAAGGCGGTCGCCGCCGTGGTTGCCCGCATCAGTGAAGCCGACAAACGAGCTGATGCCGTCGTCGCCGCCGTGACGCCCGAGAATCGTGCGGACCTGCTGCCGTTGCTTGGGCGAATCGGCGGGCCGAAGGCGCTGGCACTCGCCAAGCAATCGCTCGATACGAAAGACCGCTCGGCCGCTGTGCTCGCCCTCGCCAACTGGCCCGATTACTCCGTCTCGGATGTTCTTCTCGATCTGGCCAAGAACGCGCCGGAGCCCGAACTCAAGAAGCTTGCTTTCAAGAACCTGGCCCGCGTCAACTCGCTCGACAAGGATCACCCGGTCCCGCCGCGCTTCGCAGTCTTGAAGCAAGCGATGGCGCTTGCCAACGACGTCGAGAAGAAAAAAGCGGTTATCGACGCCCTCTCGACGATCCGCGAGATGGAAGCTCTGCACATGGTCGTTCCTTTCCTGGATGACAAACAGCTCAACCAGGCCGCGTGCAAAACAATCGTCGAACTGGCCCACTCGAAGACGCTCCGCCAGCCCAATCAGGCCGAATTCGTCCGCGTTCTCGACCGCGTCCTCGTCATCTGCCGCGACAAGGAATTGATAGAGCGGGCGAAGAAGTACAAGGCCAACCAGTGATTGTACTCATTCTAGCTGGCCCATTGATATGGACGCGACGATCAGCCCTGCGCTGCGGAGATCCACAAGATGGCAAGAACATTTCTGACTTTCGCTTTGATCGCTGGGGCGATCTGTACATCTTCGACGGCCTACGCTCAAAAGGCTGTTCCCGCCAACAATATTCAGGTCCGGGCTGGCTTCGTTGTGGAGCGCGTGTACCAGGTGAAGGGAGCGACGGAGGGCTCGTGGGTCGCCATGTGCTTCGATGACAAGGGCCGAATCTACGCCTCGGCGCAGGGCGACCATGGGCTTTTCCGTATCACGCCGCCCGCCATTGGGACCGATGAGGAATGCAAGGTGGAACTGGTCTCCAAAAAGTGGGGACGTTGCCAGGGCATGGCCTGGATCAACGGCTCGTTGTACGTCGTCCAGCATGAGCAGCAACCGCCGCAGGGCAAGAAAGTCGACGACAAGGATCTTGAGCCAGATGCGATTGTGCGTCTGAAAGACACCGACGGGGACGACAAGCTCGACACGGCCGAACGGCTGTTTGTTTTCCCGAGAGTCAAGGGTGACGTCCGCGGCTGGTATGAACACCACATTCATGGGATCGCACCGGGACCGGATGGCAAGTCGATCTATGTCATCAGCGGCGATCGGAATATGCCGCCCGTCGAGAAGAGTCGTGTCGCCAGGCACTGGAACCGAGATAGCTGGGAGTTCAAGCCGATTGCCAAGCCATTTTCGGGGGGCTGGGTCTTGCGGACCGACCTCGATGGCAAAAACCCCGAGTATCTTTGCATGGGTCTGCGAAACGGTTACGACATCGCGTTCAATCGGCACGGCGATCTGTTCACGTTCGACAGCGATCTGGAATACGACGTGGGCATGCCGAACTATCGTCCGACGGCGATCCGACAAATTCTCAGCGGCACGGACAGCGGCTGGGCCAGCAGCGGCCCCGCGATGAAATGGAGCTGGACGCCCAAATGGGAGGACATGCAACCGCCAATTCAGGACATCGGCCCGGGATCGCCGACTGGCGTCTGCTTTGGATACGGCGCCAAGTTTCCGGCACGTTATCAGGAAGCGTTTTTTATCTGCGACTGGACGTTCGGTCGCATTTTCGCAGCAACTCTTACGCCCAAGGAGGCCACGTACGAGGCTGAGTCCGAGCTTTTCCTTTTCTCCAAAGGTTTGCCTCTCACGGATCTCGCGGTTTCGCCGAAGGACGGGGCTCTCTATTTCACCGTCGGTGGCCGCGGCGCCGGGTCCCATCTTTATCGAGTGGTCTATCGCGGCACGGAAAGTACGGCCCCGTCGACCACCAAGCCGCTGGAACCCGCGACGGCGGCCTTGCATCAATTGCGTCGCGAACTCGAGACCTTCCACGGCGAGATGAATCCGAAGACGGTTGCCGCGGTTTGGCAGCATCTCGGGCATGAAGACCGAGCGATTCGCGGCGCGGCCCGGGCGGCGCTCGAATGGCAACCCGTTGCCGAATGGAGGGAGAAGGCGCTCGCGGAGAAGCAACCGCGTGTCGCGCTGCAAGCGATGCTCGCGCTGGCACGCTCGACCGAGGGTGACAAGACTGTCCAGCCGGCCTTGCTCACGGCTCTCGATCGATTCGATTTCGCGAAACTCAGCGCGGACGAGCAGTGTTGGTATCTGCGCATCCTGACCATCTCGGCCAGTCGGCATGGCATGTACACCAAGGAAGACGCCTCGCAACTCGTCAAGAAGCTGGCAAAATTTCTCCCTTCGCCCGATCGCCGGGTGAACGAAGAATTGGCCGGCATGTTCGGCGCATTTCAGGATGAAGGATACCTGGCGCCGACGCTCGATTTGTTCGAGCGTGTCCGCTCCCAGGAAGAGCAAATCTACTACGCCGACGTTCTGCTTCGCGATTCGAAGAACACTGCCTGGACACCCGATTTGCGAGAACGGTTTTTCGTCCTCGCGGCTGAGCGCCTGCCGCGATGGAAAGGCGGCGCCTTCGTGAATCCGAAGCGAGACGCTGTCCTCAAAGGGGCCGTGTCCATGCTCAACGACGAGCAACGGAAAAAGTTCGCGAGGCGGATCGCCGAGCTGCAAAAGCCGGCCGTCGTCGCTCCCGCGAAGAAACGTGAGATCGTCAAACAATGGAAGTTCGACGATCTCGCCCCATCGTTGGAAGCTGGATTGAAAGAGAAACGCGATCTCGAAAACGGTCGAGTCCTCTACAAGGCCGCGAACTGTTTCAATTGCCACAGCTTTCAGGGAGAAGGGGGATTCTCCGGCCCGGCCCTCACGAATCTGCGCGGCCGCTCGACGCCGGCCGAACTGCTGGACAAGATATTGAACCCCAGCAAGAAGATCAATGAGCAATACAATCGGCTCGTCTACGAACTCAAGAGCGGCAAACAGGTCGTGGGTCGTTTGATCGAATCCACGGACGATTTTGTCGTTGTCGGGACCAGTCCCGAAAACCTGCTCGCCGGCCACGTTCGCATCAACAGGAAAGATGTCGAGAGCGTCGCTCCATCGCGCGTGTCGGCGATGCCCGAGGGCTTGCTGAACACGCTCACCCGGGATGAAGTGCTCGACCTGCTGGCGTACCTGTTAAACCGATGAACGCAAAGTTTGGTGTCACCGGGAACACTATGCGGGATACTATAGAACCAGACTTTCTACCTGCCGACCGAAAGAACAGGGGACTCGAATGCGTACACCCATGAATCGTCGAACCTTCCTTCGCGGTGCTGGCGTCGCCATCGCGCTGCCAATGCTCGAAGCTATGACTGGCAACGCGGGCGAAAGACGACAACCCATTAAACGGTTTGTCTGCCTTTCCAATAATTATGGCGTCTACCAGGAATCCTTCTTTCCTGATCCCCGGCAAGTCGGTGCGAGTTATGACCTACCCGAAACTCTCGCCCCGCTGGAGCGACATCGCCGGGACTTTACGATCTTTTCCAATCTCGATCATGGCAACACCGGCGGGCATCAAGGAGTGCCGGTGCTTTTGAGCGGTGTGCGTCCCCATATGGCGTTCGGTTTCCCCGAAGGGAACATCAGCGTCGATCAGAAAATCGCGGAATTTGAAGGAAGCCGAACGCGATTCCCTTCGATGACACTCCAGGTCAATGAAGCGAACCTCATCAGCTTTACGCGAACAGGGGTTCAAGTCCCCTCGATCAACCTGCAACAAATGTATCGGGCGTTGTTCATCGAAGACGGACAGGCAGCCCGAGCCTCGGCCCGCGAACGCATGGCCAGGCATCATAGCATCCTGGATGTGGTGAGGGACGAAGCGAATGCCATGAACCGCAATTTGGGCGCACACGACCAGCGGAAAATGCAGGAGTACTTCGAATCCGTTCGTTCCCTGGAGCGACGAATCGAGCAGCAGCAGCCTTGGCTCGATCGGCCCCGACCCCGAACGAACCATCCCGAACCGCGACAGGGTCGAGGCACCGCCGCCGATCTGCGGGCCATGATGGAACTCATCGCCCTGGCGATTCAAACCGACTCGACCCGGGCGATCACACTCGCATCAGGGTTTCAGAACAATGATTTTGGACTAAGCGGCGGGTATCACGGCTTCTCGCACCATGGACAGCGAGAAAGGGAAGTTGCTGCGTTGAGGCTGATCGAACGCAATCAAATTGCGCAGATGGCGTTTCTGATGGAGCTACTGAAAGCCCAACAAGACCCCATCAGCGGCGGAACCCTCTTTGATCACACGTCGATTCTCTTCGGCTGCGGTATGGCGACGGGAGAGCATTCGACGCGAAAATTGCCTTTGATCCTCGCGGGGGGCGGTTTCCGACACGGCGAACACAAGGTGTATCCCGAAGAGAATAGCCGCCGGGTGCCGGCCGCCAATCTCTTGTTGTCGATCTTGCGAAACCATGGCGTGCAGGCGAATCGCTTTGGGACCAGCTCTGGAACGCTCACCGGATTGGAAGGGGGGCGGTCGTGATTTCGATTTCGTTTCGCCGCTTGCGGCTTAGCGTCATCCAACCCATTTTCCAGAACGCTAAGCCGCAAGCGGCGTGGATTGCGTGGCTCGCGTTTTTTGCAATCGCATCCCCCAATCTCCTCCACGCCGATTCACCTTTGGACGCTTCCCGCTCTTTCTTGAAACAACATTGCTTCGAATGTCATGGACCCAAGAAACAGGCAAACAACCTCCGGTTCGACACGCTTGGAAACGACCTTGCGAAGAAAGCGGAGGCCGAAGTTTGGCAAGGCATCCTTGATCAACTTAACGCGGGTACGATGCCCCCCAAGGGGAAGCCGAGGCCCGATGCCAAGGAAGCAGCGTCCGTAATCCAGTTGCTCACCACGCAACTGAAAGAGGCCTACGCGAAAAGCAGTAGCACCGGGGGTAAGACCCTCCTGCGCCGCCTCAACCGCCTAGAGTTCCGCAACACCCTGCGCGACCTGTTGTTTCTCGAAGGGACCGCCGACTTTCAGCCCGATGTCATGGTGAAGCTCGAAGATCGGAACGGCGATGGGGTGGCCCGATGGTCGAGTAACGACCCGACGCGTGAATTCCCGGCCGACGAACTCGAAGGGGGCCTGGATACCATCGGCGGCCGATTGGTCATGTCCGATTTTCTGTTGACGAAGATTATCTCCGCCGCCGAGTACAGTCTAGATTTAGCCACCTACTCTGGAAAAGCCCCCAGCTTTGAACCGAAGCGATTTGTTGCGCCGATCAGCACCGGGGGTAACGGCGGTTGGGCTGTGTGGTCTCGGGAAGTCGATCCCAGCTTCGATGGCATCTATCAGCGCTATCGCGAACCTGGCGCCGCCGCGGGAGGAATGGGGTGCATCACCTCCAACAAATTGTCGACCGGCGTCGGCATCACGGGTCGATATCGCATCACCATCGAAGCGTCGGCCCACAACCAGCGTCATCCGTGGGGTGATGTCATCAAGAGCAAGCAAGATGAGCCGATGTTGCTGGGCTTACATATTGTGGATGCACCCGGCGGCGGGCTGGGGGAAAATCACCGCTCCATCCTGGTCAAACAATGGGAGCTTGCTGGAGATGGGAATAAGCACGTCCTGCAATTTGAATTGACGATGGATGGCAAATGGCTGCCTTGGATTGGTTGGGAAAACGCTCCCTACGAGCGAAGTCTGACTCCCTCGAAGTTGGTGCAAAAGGTGCTCCCGAATGCCTATAAGCCACCGCCCGGAAAAGGTTCGACGGAGAAAGAAAGACAACAGTACGAACCCGCCATGGCGCGAGCGTTATTCAAAGCCGGTTATTCCGGGCCGCACCTGCGAATTTATAATCTGACCGTGGAACCACTCGAAAAGTCCTGGCCTCCCAAACGCCATGTTGCTCTTTATGGCGAAAACGACAACGTGCCCGTTGAGGACTTGATCCTCCGTTTTGCGGAGCGAGCCTTTCGGAAGTCCGTTAAGCCCGACGAGGTCGCTCGCTATGTGAAACTCGTCGATGCTCAGCAAAAGAAGGGTCGATCTCGAGCCGAGGCTCTGCGTGCAGGGTATACCGCGATGATCGCCTCACCTCGCTTTTACTATTTCTCGGAAGCCGAGGGCCCACTCGATGGCCTTGCACTGGCATCGCGGCTCAGCTATTTCCTCTGGTCATCCATGCCCGATGACGAACTGTTGTCGCTTGCGAAAACCGATGCATTGAAAGAGCCGGCGGTTCTTCGGAAACAGATTGACCGTATGCTCGACGATCCGAAATCCCGCTCTTTCGTTCGCCGATTCACGGCTCGATGGTTGCATCTCGACAAACTGGGGACGATGCCGCCCCCCGGCGGATTTTACTTTCATCGGAACATGGAAGCCGAGATGCTGAAGCAGACCGATGCCTTTTTCGCAGACCTGATCAAGACCAATGGCCCGATTCGCAACATCATCGACTCGGACTACACCTTCTTGAATGAGCGTGTCGCCCATTGGATTTATCATCGCGACGATGTGTGGGGCGATGGTTTCCGCAAGGTGCCCGCAAAGGCTCCGCATGGCGGCGGAATGCTAACGATGCCCGGAATCATGACCGCGACCGCCAATGGCGTCGATACTTCTCCCGTGGTGCGTGGCGTCTGGGTGCTCGAATCGATTCTCGGCACGCCTCCGTCGCCTCCGCCCCCCGATGTCGAACCGCTGTCACCGGATCTTCGCAAAGCCAGGACGATCCGAGAACAACTGGAGGCTCACCGCAAACAGGAATCCTGCCGTTCCTGCCATCAAAAGATTGATCCGTTCGGCTTTCCGTTCGAGAACTTTAATGAACTTGGACTTTGGCGCACGGTCTACAAGGACTCCGGAAAAGCTCTCAAGATCGATCCCTCGGCCATCTTTGCGGATGGTACGCGAGCGGCCGACATTTCGGAACTCCGAAAGATACTCCTGAAACGTGAGGACCAAATCACTCGCAACCTCGCCGAAAGACTGCTGGCTTACGCAAGTGGCCGAATGGTGGAACGGGTCGACCGCGGCGAAGTCGACCGCATCGTATCGGCTTCGATGCAGCAAGGAAACGGGCTTCGCGACTTAATCAAGCTGGTGGCCGAGAGCAGGATCTTTCGCACGAAATGATTAAGCGATTCTGTTAGTGCTGGGAATTACGACGAGGCCGGCGGGGCGGGCGGCCGGGGCATCATGAGCAAACGCGGCGAGAAGACACACTACACCGCCGATAATAAAAAACCCATGACCTCGAAGCTCGAAAAGAACGACGCCGACTTGAAAAAGGCGATCAAGGTCGGCGACTGGAACGACGTCGTGCTCATCGCCAAGGGTAATCACATCATCTACCGCATCAACGGTAACGTGACCACGACCCTGATCGACGAGAGCCCGAACGCCCTGAAGGAAGGTGTCCTGGCACTGCAACTGCACGCGGGATATACCATGGACATTCAGTTCAAGAACATCCGGATCAATCGCTTCGAGTAAAGAGCAATAAGCACGTATTTTGAAAGGGGACTTTATGAACCGGGCAGTTCAAACTCGACCGCTTTATGCCATTGTCGCAGCGATTCTCTGCTGTTCGATTATCGCGCGAGCTGGCCTCAGCCAGGAATCGAAAAAGGAAAACGCACCTGCCAAAGTTCGCTATCGCATGCCGGCCATTATGATGCAAGCGCACGTCGAATGGCCGAAAGACCCGAAGCTCATGAACGAAATGGCCCAGTTCATCGTTGCCAGCGGCTTCAACAGCTGCGAAGGCGGCGTGGAGAATCTTGACGTCTGCCGTGCTCACGGCATCAAGGTCGTACTGCCAAGCGACGATGCGACCTATAAGCTCGCGCCGAAGCTGAAGGACGACGCCGCCGTCTTCGGGTATTTCGTTTCCGATCGCAAGAAGAGTGCCGCGTTCCCCGGCTTTGCCGCCACCGCGCGCAAATGGGAGCAGGTCGATCCGAATCATCCGACGATCTTCATCAACTACGCCGTCTGGAACGAATTCACCCGGTTCAATGCCGAGGTGAAGCCGATGCTCCTGAATTTTTACCATTACCATTGGGATTCGCGACGCTATCCGGATCGCTACTTCATTTTCCTGACGATGTTTCGGGAACTTGGGCTGAAGCACGGAATTCCGGTGATGCAATGTGTGGCCAGCAACGACGGCGCGCCGCGGGTTCGGCAGACCATCTTCACCAGCCTCGCATACGGCGTGCAGGGTTTTCAGTTCTGGCCGCCCTGGATTTTCAATTACGCTCACGACGGCAAAGGCAACGCCACGCTCAAGGACGGGAAGTTGGCCCCTCACGTGACCATCCCGTATTTGCCGGACATCGCCAGGGATGTCAGAACCCTTGCTCCGGAGTTGATCCGTCTGCGTTCGGTTGCGGTTTTCCACGCCGATCCGCTGCCCCCCTCCGGCGTCAAGACCAAGGAAGACTACTGGTTTCGGCTTACGGGCAACGAAGTGATGGTCGGCGAGTTCGAAGGCGAGGCGAAGGGGAAGTTCCTCATGCCCGTCAACCGCGACGCGGGCAAGGCGCGCGAAGCCGTCCTCACCTTCGGCGTTGAGGTGAAGGGAGTGGAAGTGATGCGCCGGCCTTCGGGCAAATGGGAGAGCATCCCGCTGACGTCCACAGACGGCGGCCGGACGGCAACGCTGAAACTCGAACCCGGCGACGGCCAGTTGCTTCGCATTAGCACGGCGCCGACCGGCGACGCGGGCAAGGACGAACCAAAAGGCAAGCCCGACGCAAAAAAGCCGGCGGCAGGCTATCGCGTGCCCGAAATCATGCTCGTCTCCGGAACCCTGGGCGATTGGCCGAAGGAACGTGAAGATCAAGATGTCCTTGCACGTTTCATCCGCGAGAAAGGCTTCAATTGCGTCGAAGTCGAGATGGACATGCTCGACACGTGCCGTCGCAACAAGTTGTATGCTCGACTTGGCGGCGACATCAACGCGATGCTTAAGGCCGCGCCGACGCTCAAGGATGATCCGGCGGTTTTTTGTTACTTCATTTCGGACCGAAAACCTCGCGAAGCTTTCCCGGAATTCGAACGGATCACACGGGCGTTCGAAAAAGCCGACCCGAACCACCCGACCATGTTCATCAACAAGGCGGCGTACAACCAGTACGACGAATTCGTCAAGGTCGTACGGCCGACGCTCCTCTCTTACTACCAATACGAGTGGCGCGGCAAGGCCGATCGGCCGGAATTCAATTTCCTCTTTTTGCGAAGTTTTCGCGGCCACGCCCTCAGAAATGGCATTCCTTTGGTTCGCTGTGTCGATTCGAAGGCAACGCCGGCCCAGGTACGCCAGACCCACTTCACGAGCCTGGCTTACGGCGTACAAGGGTTCCACTATTCTCCGAGCTGGCACTTCGATTGGAAAAAAGACCAGGGCAAGCCGGTTCTGGAAAACGGCCGGATCGTGCCCGTCGCGCTCGCCGGCGTCGAGGCCCTTTCCCTGATCGCCCTGGACATCAAGGCGCTGAGCCCCGAATTGCTCAAGCTAAAAAGTGTCGAAGTTTATCACACGGAACCGCTTCCCGTGGCTTGTCTCAAGGCGCCGAAGGATCTCTGGTTTCAAATGGCCGGAGAAAAACTTCTTGTCGGCGTTTTCCAAGATGATCAGCAACGCCGGTATTTGATGCCGGTCAATCACGATGTCGGCAAAGCTCAAACCGCTACCTTCCGATTCAAGACGGCCGAGAAGGCGGTGCATCGCTTCGATCGCAAGGCGAGCCGATGGGTACCGCTGTCGCTGAAAGAAGACGGCGGAAGCCGCGTCCTGGAAGTGACGCTCGCTCCGGGCGACGGCGATTTGCTGCGGATTGAAGGTGGTAATTAGCGTTGAGAGTTCGGCGACGGAGCGCGCGGCGATGTTGGCGGGCCAGACGTTCCTCGGGCAGTTCGCGTGCGCCATTCTCGTCCGCTGCCCAGGTTGCGCTGGCTGTGGCCAGTTCAAGAACATCCGGATCAAGCGCTTCGAATAAGAGCAAGAAGGCGAGTTATTCCATGATTCGACGGCTTTTCTTTGTTGCTCGCATGAAATGCCCCTTCCTGTCGCGAGCTGGCGCAGCAATCGTTGCCTTGATGTGGCTCGGCACCTGGGCGTTTGCGGACGACGACTTCGAAAACCACGTTCGTCCGCTGTTGGTTGAAAAATGCCAATCGTGTCATGGAGAGAAAGCAAAGGGAGGCTTACGACTGAACTCCCGCGAGGCATTGCTCAAGGGGGGCGAATCCGGGCCCGCGATGGAACCCGGCCGGCCGGAAAAGAGCTTGCTCATCAGGGCAATCGCTTATGACGGCGAAATTCGCATGCCGCCAAAAGGAAAACTGTCGGCGGGAGAGATCGAGAAGTTGAAGCAGTGGATCGCGCGCGGCGCCCCCTGGCCGAAATCCGTTGCGCCGGGTCAGACCGGTAAGGACGGCTCCTTCCAGATCACCGAGGCCCATCGGCGCTGGTGGGCTTATCAGAAGATTCGAAATGTTGTCCCACCGACGGTCAAGACCCCGGAGCGTGCCGCCAATGAAATCGATCGGTTCGTTTTGGCCGCCCTGGAGGCGCGCGGCCTGTCTTTCGCGCCGATGACCGACAAGCGAACGCTCATACGCCGGGCGACGTTTGACCTGACCGGTTTGCCGCCGACGCCCGAAGAAGTGCAGGCATTTTTGCGTGATGAGTCGCCGGAAGCTTTTGCCAAAGTCGTCGATCGGCTGCTGGCTTCGCCGGCGTACGGGCAGCGCTGGGCACGTCACTGGCTCGATGTCGTCCGCTATGCCGACTACCACGATGGCAACCCCAAGGCTCGCGACAAGAATTGTGAACCGCTCGAAGCCTGGCGCTTTCGCGACTGGGTCGTCGATGCCATCAATCGGGATATGCCATTCGATCAATTCATCGTACATCAGATTGCCGGGGACCTGCTGCCAAGCCCCAAGGGCGAGGAAATTTATCCAGACGGTCTGATCGCGACCACATTTCTGTCCAATGGCGTCTGGGATCGAGGCGATGCTTGCAAGACGAAAATCGTCAGCGACATGGTGCAGGATCAGATCGACACCATCGGTCAGGCCTTCATGGGGCTGACCCTGGGCTGCGCCCGCTGTCACCATCACAAGTACGATCCTGTTTCGCAAGAGGATTACTACGCTCTCGCGGGCATCTTCTACAGCACGCATATCCTTCAAGCACTCGGCGCTCCCGGGGCCGAGTATGTTCTCAAGCGAACGCCTTTGGTTCCGAAAGCCTACTTCGCTCAGCAGGCCGAGCAGAAGAAGCGGCTGGAAGCCATCAAGAAAGCCCTGAGCGAACTGGACAAGAAAAGCCCGAAGCCAGCAGCGGACAATCCGGAACGCACGACGCTCATCAAGGAACGCGACAAGCTCCAGGCGGAAATGCTGCCGGCCCCGCCGGTCGCCGAGGCGGCTCAGGAAGGCGGGACACCCGGTGGAATGTTTCCGAAGATTCAGGACGTTCCGTTGCATATTCGCGGCAATTTCACGAAATTGGGCCCGGTCATCCCGCGGCGGATGCCCTCTTTCTTCGCTGGCGACAAGCAACCCGTGATTGAAAAAGGGAGTGGCCGTCGCGAACTAGCACATTGGGTTGCGTCCAGGGATCACCCGCTGACGGCACGCGTCATCGTCAATCGCGTATGGTCCTGGCATTTTGGTTCGGGTTTGGTTCGAACGCCGAATAACTTTGGCATTCTTTCCGAACTGCCTAGCCACCCCGAGCTGCTGGACTGGTTGGCGTCGCAGTTCATCGCCGACGGTTGGTCGCTGAAGAAACTGCACCGGCGCCTCCTGCTGACGGCGGCTTATCAGCAATCGAGTGTCGTTCCCAAGGATCACGTGGCAAAGGACCCCGACAACATTTGGTTGTGCCGATTCACGGCGCGTCGGCTGGAGGCCGAGGCCATTCGGGATGCCATGCTCAGCGTTGCGGGAACGTTGGATCGAGCCGCGGGCGGGCCAGCGACTGCCGACATCACCACGCCTCGACGCTCGCTGTACGTTCAAACCGCGCGCTGGGACCGCGGGAGTTTCGCGCTCCTGTTCGATGCTGCCAACCCCGATGCTTCTGAGGAAAAGCGCAACGTCAGCACCGTGGCTCCCCAGGCGTTGTTTCTGCTCAACCATCCGTTCGCACGTTCCCAGGCGAAAGGGCTGGCGGCGCGCTTGCTCCGCGACGTTCCGAAGGGAGATGAAGAACGGATCCATCGAGCCTATGAGTTGTTGTTCGCTCGCCGAGCCCGCGATGCGGAGGTGAAAATCTGCGTCCAGGTGCTCACTCGAATGAATTCCGAATCCGTCGAACGGGCATGGGTCGAATTGGCCCACGTTCTTCTGTGCAGTAATGAATTCGTTTTCGTCGACTAGCTAGCGTTGGAGGCAACCGCCGTGCCGAGCTTTCTTCCCTGCTCCCGTCGTGAGTGGTTGGCCCAGGCCGGTTGTGGCTTCGGTCTGCTGGCCTTGGCCGATCTGTTGGCCGCGCAAGACGCTGACCGGGCCGCCAATCCGTTTGCCGTCCGTTCGCCGCATTTCGCGCCGAAGGCGAAGCGCGTGATATTCCTGTACATGCCGGGCGGGCCGTCGCATGTCGATCTCTTCGACCCCAAGCCCGAGTTGACGCGATGCAACGGCCAGCCGCTGCCGATTCCTCGGCCCCGGCTCGAGCGAACCCGGACCGGCAACCTGCTGGCGTCGCCCTGGAGATTCTCGCAGCATGGGCAATCCGGGACGCCGGTCAGTCAACTGCTTCCCAACGTCGCTCGCTGTGTCGATGATCTCTGCGTGATCCGATCCCTGCACGCGGATAACATCAACCATACGGGGGCCGCACTGCAGATGTTTACCGGCGATCAGGCTTTCTCCCGTCCCGCCATGGGTTCCTGGATCGTCTACGGCCTGGGGACGGAAAATCAAAACCTGCCCGGCTTCGTCGTAATCTGCCCCGCGCCGGTCTTTCAGGGGGCGCAACTGTGGTCGTCGAGCTTTCTACACAGCGCGTACCAGGGGACGCTCGTGCGGGATTTGAACAACCCCATCGCCAACCTGCAAAACCCCAACGCCAATCCGACCGATCAGCGAGCCCATCTCGACGCCCTGCGCCAGCTCAATGAGATGCACCGTCGCGAACGGATCAACGACAGCCCGCTCGAAGCCCGCATCGCCTCGTTCGAACTGGCGTTCCGAATGCAGCGCGAGGCGCCCGAGGCCTTCGATCTTTCGCGCGAAACGGCGCAGACCCAGCGTCTCTATGGCATCGGGCAAGGACCAACGAACCTGTTCGGCCGACAATGCCTGATGGCGCGACGCCTGGTCGAACGGGGCGTGCGCTTCGTCCATGTCTTCGACGCTCCTGAGAACAACGCCTGGGATCACCACGGCGGACTGCGGGAACGGTTGCCGAGCCGATGCGCCGCCGTCGATCAGCCCATTGCCGCGTTGTTGACGGATCTCAAGACACGCGGTCTGCTCGACGACACGTTGGTGCTGTGGGGCGGAGAGTTTGGCCGCACGCCGACGGCCGAGGGGAACAATGGTCGCGAACATCACCCGTTCGGCTTCACCATGTGGCTCGCGGGGGGCGGCATCAAGGGGGGCATGACCTACGGCGCGACCGACGAGTTCGGCTGGCACGCGGTGGAGAACAAGGTTCATGTCCACGACCTGCACGCCACGATCCTCCACCTGCTCGGCTTCGACCACACGCGCCTCACCTTCCGCTACGGCGGCAGGAACTACCGCCTGACCGACGTTCACGGGCATGTCGTGCATGACATCCTGGCGTGACTCACCAAGCGGAAAATCTCATATTTTCTTCGCGGGATTTGGTCTCGTTCCGCTAATTCCAAAGAGGTGAACAACCGTGTTCAAACGTGTTAGGTTTCCGCGTGGCACGCTTGCGGGTGATCAAGGGCGCCGACGAAGGCAAGCATTTCGATCTTATCGGGCCGGTGACGAGCAGCACGCCATCCTGCAGAAGGTCGCGTGGGAAACGGAGTCGAAGTATCCGTTATGCGGGTGTGAGCAAGTAACCAATTTCAAAACAAAAAGCGAAGGTACACCGTGCTTCGATCACGAGTCATCGCCGGGATTCTGACTGTTTGCGGACTTCTCGCCTGTCTGCAGATGCTGGTCGGTCCCAGTGTTCAGGCCCAAGATAGCAAACCCGAGAAACCCAAAAAATTTGCGAATGCCTGGGTGCCGGAAGGCAAGCCGTTGCGGGGCATTCTGCACTTTGACGGCCGACAGGCTGGATCCCCCAAGCCGTGGCAGCCCTTCTGTGAGCGTCACGGACTGGTCTGGTTTCCACACGGGCGGGATGGTGACTTCGCTTTTTTCGATGAGAAATTCCGTGCGGAAGTCGCCGCGGAGCTGAAACGTCCCGAACTTGTCAACGCTCCGGTAATCCGCGTGGGACTCTCGTCGAACGGCGGCTTCACGATGCTGCTGGCTCAACAACATCCGGATCGCATGCTGGCGGTTGTCGCTCATCAGCCGTTGCCGCCTTGGGCCAAGGGGAACGAGAACTTCCACTTCAACCGGAGGACCGAGGGGAATTCAACGCTCGTCGGAAAGCCCCACGACATTTCGCAAGCGTTCCGCGTGCCGTGCATCCAGCAAGCGGGCGAGAACGATCCGGTGTGCGGCACCATCATGGCGTACGGCCTCGACCGTTACGCTCGCAGCCAGAAGGCGCCGTGGACTTACTTCTGCCTGCCCCGTGGCGGGCACGGCAACGTCGTGCCGAATGAGTTGTTGATGCCGTGGCTGGACGGGGTCATTGCTCAACGACTCCCCGCCGACGTGGACCTTTCCAAGGGGTTGCCCAAGCTCAACGACATCCGGATCGAGTCGGGTTGGCTGGCCAATCCGGTCACGCTGGAGATCGCCGAGTACGCAAAGTACACCGGCGACAAGTCGAAGGCCACCTGGTTGCCGAACGAAGCGAGCGCCGTCGCATGGAGGAAACTGAGCATCGCGATGCCTTTTGAACTCCCTGAACAATCGGTGGGGAAGCCTTCCGGACTGATCGATAAACTGGTGATCCACGATCCCAAGTCGAACCGGGTCGTGCCCTCCGATTCGGTTTACGGCGAGCCATGGAAGATCGTTGCCAACCTGAAGCCGGGCGATGTGGCTTGGAAGATGCACCCCAGCGCCGGTCCCGTGGCGGTGATCGGCAAGGCGCCCGAACTTGTTCGCGGCTGCGACTGGATCATGGCCGATAATGCCTCGTTGGCCTTTGCGGGCGAGGCGCTGATGGAGTTCACCGTGACCGACAAGGCCACCGTCTACGTCGCCCACGACGAGAAACTCGCGAAGAAGCCGGCTTGGCTCGCGGACTGGAAGGACACGGGAGAGTCATTGCAAGGCGGCTATCTGGGCAACGAACGCAGCTTCCGCCTCTACGAGAAGGCGTTCCCCAAGGGAGCGACCGTCAAGCTGGGGCCAAACGGTCCGAGATTAGAGACCCAGGAAAAGTCAAAGTTGGGGCCCTGGATCTACCTGACGATGGTGAAACGGTAGATCGGAATTCACCAAGACCGTTCACTTGAATTGAAAGGCATTCGATGCGTTACACCCTGTCGATTGGAATTGTCTGCGGCTTGCTCGCCTGGTCAACCCACGCCAGCGCCCAGGAACAGAAGCCCGCCGGCCTGCGCGTGATGTTCAACGGCAACAGTTGGTTCAACTTCGTGCCGGGCGGCGTGGCTGATCAGGTCAAGGCCGCTGGCATTGAGGGACACAAGGAAGTTCGATTTCCGAAGCCGAACGACTTCAGCCCCATCGAGTCGGGCGACGTAGATGTTTACGCACACGGCGTGCATTGGTGGATGGAAGCGCCGTGGGGAAAGGATGGCGTCACTGCGGAGAAGCTCGTCCAAACGGGGCTGAAAGCGAACCCGAACTTTCGGGCGTTTTATCACGCTGCCTGGCTGGTCGGCGATGGCCGCGCCAAGGAAATCAAAACGAGGGCCGACTACGACGACTCCAAGCTCGCGAATCTTCAGGCGGCTCTCGACAAGACCCGCAAGCCGGTCGAGGCCATTGTGGACAAACTGAACGAGAAGTTTGGGAAGAAGGTGGTGTTCCTCGTGCCGGTTGGCGATGCCACGGTGAAGCTTCGAGAAATGGTTCTGGACGGCAAATACCCCGGTGTGAAGAAGCAATCGGAATTGTGGTCCGATGCGATGCCGCACGCCGGGGCGCATGTCTCGGCCCTGAGCGGCTACTGCCACTTCGCGGCGATCTATCGCACCTCGCCGGTCGGGTTGAAGATCTCACGGTGGAAGGATTTGACCGACGAGCAGCACGCAATCCTGCAAAAACTCGC
>VGZI01000095.1 GCA_016872605.1 Planctomycetota bacterium | reverse complement strand
AGCAACGATTCGGTCGAGCGTGGTTTGGCCGAGATCCCCAGCGTTTCGACCGCTTCCTCTACACACCTCGCCCCTACCGTCGCCACCCAACGGACAACTGCTCAGGGACTTGTAAAATGGCCATCTAGTTTCACATTTTTCGAATACTCTCGCTCAACGCGTCTCTGAAAAAAGCAGTTATCCACGAACGATGTCAAGAAATGCGAAGAAATGCGAATGTGCATTGTCAAGGTTCAGTTCAGGGATTCCTAGCCTGACCTACAATCAGCGGTTCTGCAACGCCTGGCCGGGGCAGCAATTCAGCCAGCGAGGCCGGCCGACGAGGCAAAAAGTGGATTGGTCGAACAGTTTGGCAGATCCATACTCGAAAGCGCGACGACTCCGTCAGTTCATGTACGACGTTCGTTGATGCTGATTGTCCTCTTCCTCTTCCTCTTTTTCGTCGAGCTCGTCCGTTTCAAATCTGCCGAGCCGGCCCATGAGCGCGACGCCGCCGGTGATTGCGGCCAAGCTGACGGTGCCCCCGACAACCCAGATTGCCAACGACACCGTAAACAGATGTTCCGACTTGTATACGACCAGGAAGCTCGTCACAGTCGCGGTCGATATCATCACGACCATCGGCACGAGCAGGGCAATTCGAGCAGCCAACGCCGCACGATCGTCGTCCATGGGCAATGGCAGTCCTTTCTCGATGGCACGAACTCGCTCCTCATGCCATAGCTCGGTTTTGCGAATGTTCATACTGATGAGTTGCGGCAACACCCAAGTCAGCGTGCCCAGAATGAGCACAGCCAGTGCAAGGATCATTAGTTCACTGTTATGCTCTTTGAAAAACTCGTTGAAATCCATGGCAGGCTCCCAAACGCTCTGGATACGATTACTTTAATGGCAATCGCGGCGACTTGCAAAGGGAAACAGCATGAAACGGATTTGCGTCTTTTGTGGTTCTCGAATCGGCAACAATCCGGAATATGCCGAACAAGCGAAACGGCTCGGTGAAACCCTCGTGAAACGCGGTTATGGCCTTGTCTTCGGCGCAGGGCATATCGGCTTGATGGGCGTCCTCGCCGACGCGGTTCGCAATGCCGGTGGCGAGACCATCGGCGTCATCCCCCGGGCACTTGTCGATCGCGAATTGGCCGACCGCAATCTCACCGAGTTGCGCATCGTCGAGACCATGCACGAGCGCAAGGCGACGATGGCGGAGCTTTCCGATGCGTTCATCGCCATGCCGGGCGGCTATGGGACGCTTGACGAGACGTTTGAAATGCTCACGTGGGCGCAACTCGGGTTCCACCGCAAGCCGATCGGCATGCTCAATACGGCGGGGTACTTCGATGCGCTCCTGGCGTGGATCGAGCGAGCGATTGTGGACAACTTTGTCAAAGAAAAAAACCGAGCGTTGCTGATCGTGGATAATGACGTGCCAAAACTAGTCGATCGGCTCTCTTCGTTTAGCGCCCGCACGACGACCATCGAGCGCTAAACGAAACCTACAGTGGCTATTTCACCAGATTCAGATCGACGGTCTGCCGCCCTTTTTCGACGCGGATCATCAAGCCCGACGTTGCCTCCGACGCATAGCGTGCCGGAATGGCGACGGTCTTGATGGTCTTGTCCGGAACGGGCTGGATGGCGATGCGATAGTCGCCGGGATTCAGGCCGGTTTGGAACTGAAACGTTCCGTCGTTCTGAATCGCACTGCTGAATGTCTTTCCGTCGCTCGAAATAAGGGTCACGAAGTAACCGCCGGGAACCGCCTTGCCGTCGAACGAGAGTTTGCCGTCGACTTGGCCCTTGTCGGGGACGATCTCGAAGCCGCCGCCTTTCTTCGTGCTTGTGCCTCCGGCGCCCTTGGTCGAGGCGCGGATATCATCGAGGACGCGGCGCAATTCGAAGGCGCGATCGGCATAAAACGGCATGCGCTCGGCATTGGCGATGCCCAGATCGATCCTGCCTTGCAGGTCCTTGCTCAGGAAGGGCTTCACCGAAAGCAGCGAGCCCTGATAAAGGCGATAGCAGCCGGCGTGATCCCCGTGCTCGTTGAACATCTTGGCCCCGGTGTTGATCACGTCGCGCAGCGAATCGTTCAACGCCGACATGTCGTGCTTTTCGTACGGCTTCTTGTCGTCGGGTTTCTTCTTGTCTTTTTTGTCCTTCTTGTCGTCTTTCTTGTCCGACTTGATGCCGCCAACGACTTCTTTGGTCTGCGCAACGCCCTCTCGATTCGGGCCAACCAGCAGCACTGCCGCGGCCAATAGGCCGACCGACCATGTTGTTTTCGTCATGACACGGACTCCATGAGTGTTAGTTCATCGATAACGCGATAATAGGAAAGTTAGGCGGGATTCGCAACTTCATTTCCTGATCTTGCATGGATTTTGCAAATCGCGATAATCAGGGAACTCAGGAGGATATTGTCCGTCTTCGTTTAGCGTCCGCTTCGCGCCATGCTAACGCTAAACGAAGTCGGCTGAACCGAGGACACGACAATGACTGTCACGACCTGCGAACGGACGCTCCCCGACCCGACGATCGAAAGCCTGCGGCAAGCGGGCAACCCCTTCCGAAACTTCTTCGCCCGCAATCCCGACGACGACCTGTGCGCACGCTATCACGTCCCGGAACTCTTCGCCAAGGAACGCGACCAGCTACTTGCTGTGGTCGATCTCTTTCGCGTCAATCCCGGTATGCACTCCGAGATGATCCCCGTCCTCGGCAACAAGGGGGCAGGCAAAACGCACCTCCTGCACTCCATTAAGCATGGCCAGACCGGCAACTGGCAGATGCTCATCACGCCTGGCACGTATCAAAAGGACACCGACTTTCTCGAGTACCTCCTCTTTCAGGTCATCGATACACTGCTCGGCGGCGGAAAAATGCAGGGCCAACGGCCGCTACGCTACATCAGCGAAGAACTCAGTCGCCGCTTGCTCCTGGCCATGATCGGCTCCATGTCCGAAAGCGAGCAGCTTGAACTGTTCCCCGCCGTCGGTCTGGGACGCTGGTTCCGCAAGCTCGGCCTCGGCGGATCGCAAGACCTCGAACGCGTCCAGTGGCTCGTCGAGCAGCTCAATCGCTCCGGTTACAACCCGAACATCGGTCCCCTGCGGCGCATCTGCAACGACATCAACCTCGACACCGACCGCACTTGCGAACTCGTTTGGCAATACCTCGACCGCACCGAGACGCACAACACCGCCGGCATCATGCGCCGCCACATCTACCTCGGCCTCGTCCGCGCTGCCCTGCTCGGCGACGAATCGGAACTCGCCAACTTCCTGACCTACGGCTTCGCGGAGCTTGACTACAAGGTCAAGCCGAGCCGGCAGGAACTGGTGCTCTCGCTCTTCCGCGTGCTGATGGAAGCGTTCCAGAGCATGAAGATTCCCGTCGTGATCGCGTTCGATCAGCTTGAGGATCTGCTGCTGGTTCGCCGCACCGAGGACGGGCACAAGGTTGCCGAGTCGTTCTTCGCCGGCCTGGTGCAAGCGATGCATCAGCTCGACGGCATCTGCTTCCTGGTGTTTGCCGAGCGCGGCCTGTGGAATCGTTTCGTGCCGTCGCTGGACGGGTACATCCAGGATCGGCTCAACAACCCGGTGCATGTGCCTGGCTTCGGAACGGTGAAGGCGTTGCGACTGGAAGCCCCGCCGCCGGAACAGGTGCGCCGCGTCGTGCAGGTGCGCATGCCGCAGAGCCTGGCCGGCACGACGGAGCCAGGCATTTATCCGTTCACGGAGGAGCAGATCGTGCAGGTCGCCAAGACCGAGCCGACGCTGCGCGACATGCTGCAACAGTTCCGGCGGTTGTTCGATCACCTCGTATACGGCGAAGTGCAGCGTCCCGCGTTCGACGCCGACACGACGACGCTGCCGTCGAGCGCCACGCCGACGCCGGTGAAGTCGGTCGTCATCGTCGAGACGCCGGCGCAATCGCCGACCATCGTGCGTGCCTCAGCCGATGCGATTGATTTGAGCGGGCTGTGGACAAAGGCGCTGTCGGAAGCGAATGCGAAGCTGGAGCCCGAAGGCTCGCTGACCGGGGCAACACGAGAGCTACAGGCAGGTCTCGGGGCGTTTCTGCAAATCTGTCACGAGCACGGCGTCAAGGTCGGCCCCTGGCGGCTGCAACACGTCGTCGGCGACTTCACCTTCAGCGAGCATCCCACCTACGGCGCCATGTCCATCGCTCACTGGGTGTGCAAGGACGGCCAACCGTGGAAGGTCGGCGTCGGCCTGTTTCTGGGCCGCGGCGCCGGCAAGCCACGCGACCTCGAAATCAAGCTCGCCACACTCGACATGACCCCGCAAGTGATCGACACCCTTATCCTCCTGCGCCCCGACGATGACGTCGCGCTCACCGGCAAGAGCAAGACGATCTGGCAGGAGTCCGAACGTAACGGCCGGCACGCCCGCCTGGAGCCGACGCAGGTCGAGCAGTTCACGATGCTGTACGCGTTCCCGCGCTGGCTGGCCTCGCTGACCGAATCGCTCCCCCCCGGCCAGGCGTTGCCGAATCTCGCCGACTTCATTCAGGAACAGTGCGAGAAGCTCTTGGAGCAAGTCTGCATGCCGATTTCGGGATGAGGGCTACTTTCTCGGCTCATACCTCATGGCCACCGCCCCCGAGCCGAACTCCAGCCTGCCCACGAGCTTCAGGTCGACATGCTTCGATAACCCGGCGAACAAAGTCGGCCCATGGCCCGCCAGCCTTGGGTGCACCACGAACTCGTACTCGTCGATCAACCCCAGCTCTGCGAGCGCCATCGGGAGCTTCACGCCTCCCACGCCCAGGCCCTTGCCCGACTCCCGCTTGAGTTTCTGAACGGCCAGCCCCAGGTCCCCGCGCACGAGCTCCGCGTTCCAATCGACCCGGTCCAGGCTGCTCGACACGACGTACTTCTTCGCCGCGTCGATCGTCCGGGCAAAGGGTTCCATCCAAGCAGGCATCCAATCGGGCCGCGCTCACCCATTTTCTCTTGCACTCTCGACACGCAGTCATCAATTAAACAGTGGAGAAGAAGAATCGCCTGCTGCGGCCACGAGATCAACGGCCCACTCAAGTTCTCTTACCTTGTCTTGAAATTCCATCATCAGGGTTCGCTTTCCCCCGAAGAAGCCATACGAAATAAAGGCGATGAGTTCACGGGCGGCGTTCACCAACGAGCTTACCGAGGCCATCGCGAAACTCGTTTCGAAGTATCACGACGATTCCGCCCCGGGCGGCCGCGCGCATCGCCTGGTGGTCGTGGCTCACCCTTTGCCGCAGAAGAAATCCGATCCCAAGGAGCCATCATGAGCGTGAAGAAAGAACCGTCTGGCCGCCGTTCCGTGCAGGTCGAAGTCGAGGTCCCCGGTACGCCGGAGGAAGTCTGGCAGGCCATCGCGACGGGCCCAGGAGTCTCGGCGTGGTTCGTGCCGACCGAGATCGTCGAACAGGACGGCAAGCCGATCGCTGTCAAAAGCAACTTCGGCCCAGGAATGGAATCGACGGCGACCGTGACCAGTTGGGACCCGCCCCGGAAGTTCACCGCGGAATCCCCAGGTTGGACGCCGGACATGCCGACGATGGCCACCGAGTGGAGCGTCGAGGCACGCGCGGGGGGCATCTGTGTCGTTCGCGTGGTGCACAGTCTCTTTGCCAGCACCGATGACTGGGATAACCAACTCGAAGGCACCGAATTCGGCTGGCCTGGCTTTTTCCGCATCTTGCGGCTGTACCTCACGCACTTCCGTGGTCAACGCTCGGCGATCATGCAGTGGAATGCGATGCCCGCGGGAACCGCGGAAGACGCCTGGGCAACCTTGACCGCCGCACTGGGACTGAAAGGCGTCGGCGCTGGGCAGCGGTGGACCGCCGCACCTGGCAACCCGATGGTCGGCGGCGTCGTGGAGCCTGCGGACCAGTATCCCCACCACGTCATGCTCCGCCTCGACAAGCCGTGCCCAGGCGTCGCCGACTTCGGCGCCGCGGTCTGCACCGGCACGGTAATGGTGACGGTCAGCTTCTACCTCTACGGCGATAAGTCGGCCGATGTCGCCGCACGCGAAAGACCGCATTGGGAAGCGTGGATGCAAAAGCACTTCCCGATGCCGGCGGCGCCGACGAGTTAATCAACTTTTGAGCACGCAGCGCCAGCAAGCGGGTGCACTTGCTGGCGCTGAGAAAAAAAAGGACGCAGCTCTTTTTCATTGCACCGCCGCATGGTCGCGCCCATTCCAGGAGACCTACGGTCAGGCACACCGAGCGTAGCGGGATCGGCCTGAGCGGCGTTACCTTGGCCGGGTTAATTCCGACACGCCGGTCCCCGACTCTCCTGACTTTTCATTGACGGACAGGGGGGCGGAGCACCACCGTCTCCCCCTCCAGCCGCCCGATGTACCAATACGTCGTACCTTCGTACTTCCCCTCCAGGCGCAGGGCATCGGGGCCGAGTCTCTCGCCCTTGACTTTCATCGATTTCGTCTCCTTATCGTCGACCCACGAGACCGTGATGTCCCACCTGCCATCCGTCTCCTTGCCGAACTCATACTTGCCCTCGCCTGGCTTGCCGCGAGACGGCGTATACTTCCCGTCCCACTTGCCTTCGAAGTCCGCGCGCTTGACAGCCGCGTGATGCTTCGCCTCATCCTTGGTTGTCGTACTCGGGGCGCACCCGCAAGACGCGAGGCCGGCAAGGCAGAGGATCGATCTAAGGGCGGGCAATTGTTGAGTCATCCGCGGTCTCTCCCGTCGCACGCCGAGAAAGCCATCCGAAAAAGGTGCAAGACTCGTCGTGGGCTATTAACCGAAAAAGGGGCCATGCACGATTTAACGTTTCAACTCAGGTTGAGCGTTTGCCCGTCTGGTGAGCATTTAGGTCAATCCTTCTGCTCCTTCCCGCGCCGCATGCGTAACGGGTCGCTCGTCGCGGTCTCCAGGATCAACGTCGAGAAGCGGTAGTCGCTCTTGCCAAGAGCAGTGATGATGGTGTCAATGGCATGCTTGTCGTAGTACTCGACGCCGCGGCCCATGCTGTAGGTGAGCAGCTTTTCGGTGAGGGCGCGGGCGAAGAGGTCCTTCTTGCCCATGAGGATTTGCTTGAGTTCCTTGGGACCTTTGAACTTTTGGCCATCGGGCAGGACGCCGGAAGGATCGATGAGACCGTCGTTGTCCTTGGTGCGGAATTTGCCGATGGCGTTGTAGTTTTCGAAGGCGAAGCCGGGCGGGTCGAGGCGTTGATGGCAGTTGGTGCAGGCGGGGTTCTTGCGGTGCTGTTCCATGCGTTCGCGCAAGGTTCCCTTGAGGACGCCGCGCTCTTCGAGTTCGGGAACATTGGGCGGCGGAGGCGGCGGCGGAGTTCCGAGGATCTGTTCGAGCACCCATTTGCCTCGCTTGACCGGGCTGGTGCGCGTCGGGTTGGAGGTGATGGTGAGGATGCTGGCGTGGGTGAGGATGCCGCCGCGCTCGCTGTCGGCAAAGGTGACGCGTTTGAAATCGTCGGGCTGTTTCTTGCCGAACTTGCCGAACTTGAATCCTCCGCCGAAGGGTGTGCCGGCTGGAGCAATCGCCTTCTCGCCGACGCGGTTGCCGTTGGTGTCGGCGATGCCGTAGTGTCGTGCCAGGCGCGAGTTCATGAAGCTGAAGTTGCTGTCGATCAGATCGAGAATGCTGCGATCTTCGCGCATGATGGCGTTGAAGAACAGCTCCGTCTCCTTGGCCATGGCGCTGCGGAGTGCGTCGTCGAACTCCGGGAAGAGCTTGCTGTCCGGCGCATGCGTCTTGAGCAGGCGCAGTTGCAGCCATTGCACCGCGAAGTTCTCGACCAGGGCGTACGACTTCGGATCCTTCAGCATGCGCTGCACTTGCGACCTGATGTTCTGATGCAGTTGCTTCTTGGCGGCCAGATCGAAGAGTTCATCGTCCGGCAGCGTGCTCCAAAGGAAATACGACAATCGCGAAGCCAACTGAAAATCATCAATCGGATGCGGATCGGGCGAATCGGGGCGATGATCGAGTTCGACGCGGAACAGGAATTTCGGCGAGCACAGGACGGCTTGCATCGCCAGTTGCACGCCGGCTTCGAAACGCTCCTTGTTCTTTTCGGTCTGATCGACGAACTTGAGCAAACGCTCGACCTCGTCTTTCGTCACCGGTCGGCGATACGCTTTTGTTGCGAAGCGGGTGAGGATTTCGCTGGCCTGCTCACGCTTCGGCTTCGACGTGTCGCAGGCCATCAGTCGGCGGTGCGCGGGGGGCATCGTGTCCGAGGGGCCTTCGAACTGGAAGAACTGCACGAACAGCGTCCGCTTGGCATCGTCGGGGTTCTTGGCCTTCGGATCGGTGTATGGATTGAGAAACACCAGGCTGATCGTGTGTTCGCCCGGCTTCAGCTCGATCGGCGGCGCCTCGTAGTTCTTCGCCGTGAACTTGCCTGACGCCGGTTTGATCTCAGCCGTGTGAATCTGCTTGCCGTTGACCTTGAACGCAACCTTGACCGGTTCGTCGCCGACTTGTTTGCTCCAGGCCCGCACGCGGAACGTGTACTTGCCGGCCTCGAGAATCTTGTGGCCGATCGAAAGGTCGCCGGCGACATCGAGAATGCGCATCGATGTGTCGCGGATGACTTTGCTTTCCTTGGAGATGAGAAACTGCCCGGGCGTCGGACGCTTGGACGGCGGCGGCGGATCGCCCACGACGATCGCCTGCCCCATGATGTTCTCGGCCGCCGCGAGATAGCGTTCCATCAGGACCGGGGAAATCGTCAGCACGTCGCCGATGTTGTCGAAGCCATAGCCGACATCGTCGGCGGGAAAGTCGTCGGCCGGCTTGAAATCGACGCCGACCAGATCGCGAATCGTGTTGTTGTACTCGGCCCGATTGAGCCGACGCATGGTGACGCGCCCCGGATCGCGCTTGCCCGTAGCGTCGGCGGCCGCGAAGATGTCGGCAATCGCCTTCAAGAACGTATCTCTATCCTTGAGGTCGGGACGCGGCCGTTTCTCCGGCGGCATCTCGCCTTGGTGAATCATCCGCATCACTTCGTGCCATTTCTTGCGGTCCTTGAGAATCGACTTCTCGTCGGTGTACACATGCAGCGCCAGCCCCGCGTTCTTCTTCTTCGGTCCATGACAGTCGACGCAGTGTTTGGTGACGAACGGCACGATGACTTTCGCGACGAGGTCGTTCGATTTCGTTGCCGGCTGCGAGTAGGTCAGGCTTTCCAGGCTGACCTGCTCGGCCCACGCGTCAGGCTGGAAAGCCTGACCTACATCGGCGGTCAACATGTGCCAAACGGCCAGTACAGCGACAAACGGAATCAGGCAAAGAACGTATCGGTAGCGCATGGCAGGTGAACACCTTGGAGGCAGGGGAGTTGGAGAGATTATACCGGATTGATCCTTTTGAGTACATCCGGCCCCGCCGCGATGAATAACGCTGAATGGCCCCGTTTTCCTGCCAAGGCTTACGCACCAACCCCGGCCAGTGGATCATCGGCCCGTGATCCGCTGGCTCGACCATTTTCTGCTTTTCCCGCAACCGAGTATGCGTTCTTGACTGCGGCGCGCGATAATATACGACCATCGTGGCCTCGCCGCGATAAACAAGGCTGAATGTCCGCTTTTTCCTGTTTTCCAAGTCGGTTATTTCTGTGTCCAGCGGTAAGCGGCAAGTGCATTCAACTCACGGATGTAGAGTTCGTCGCCGACGACGGCCAAGTGTGCCCAAGTCTGATCGGCGCTGACTTTGAGGTTGTCGATCACGTCAAATTTCTCGGAATTGGCACGGATGAGGAACAACTCGCCACGCTGATCTAGGGCGAGGATGCGCCGCCCCTGGGCGACCATGCTCCAGTATTGGCCGAAGCGATCATCGCTCGTCCACGTTTTCTTGCCTGACTTTAGATCGATGCACGCGAGCCTTTGATTTTGCAAGTGTAGATAAGCGTGTCCGTCGATTTGCACCGGGGACGACATGTAAGCCTGCGTGTTGTTGTTCCACGTCTCGGCAACGGTGAAGCGATCCTTGTCATGGGATACCTTGTACAGCCAGGCTTTGTTTCCGTAGCTGCTGGTGAAAATCGCATCGCCCACGGGCATCGGCGTGAGAATATTCATGCCGCGAAAGTTGGGGACCGGCTGCGACCACAGCACCTCCCCCTTGTCGATATCGACACCGGCAAGCTTCTCGCGGCCCTGAACGATGAGCTGTCGTTTGCCCGCGATGGTGGCGATAATCGGCGACGAAAACGCGGAACCGAGCATTCCGCCCTTGTCGTTCAGCGTGCGCCAGACGATCTTGCCTGTTTGCTTTTCGAGTTTGGCGAACGACGCGCCGGCCTGAACATAGACGAAGTCGCCGTCCAGAAGAGGCGAGCAGACGAAACCGAAATCAGGCAGGGGCGTCTTGAGTTCCTTGACGAAATCGACGCGCCACTCCTCTTTGCCCGACTTGGCATTCAAACAGACGAGCACGTCACGCATACCAGCGACGAAGACGCGTTGACCATCCGTCGCCGGCGTCGCACGAATCCAACTGCCGTTGGCGGCGGCGAAAAACGGCACGGTCATCGCGCCTTTCCATTCGCTTCTCCAGCGTTCCTTGCCCGTTTTTCGATCCAGGGCGACGACGGCCTCCGATGCTTTGTTCTTCGTTTCCGTGGTGAAAACCAGGTCGTCCGCCACGATGGGGCCGGAATAGCTAGGTCCAAGCGGGATGCGCCAAAGCTGCTTCAACGAATCCTTGGACAGCCGATCGGGCCAGGAGGGACCGCCGACCTGGCCATCGCGGTTCGGACCCCGCCACTGCGGCCAGAGCGGGGTCTCTGGTTTTTCGAGTTTCTCGTCGGCGAAGATGCCAGTCGTAAAACAGGCCGCCAGGGCAACCGCCAAAAGGAACAGCCATCGATTCATGGTTATCTCCCTACAAGGTTTTGTTGTTGGTCATGGCGATCGCTTGGCTCTTCCGCTACCGTGGCGAAAGCCTTACCCAAACAGGTGTCGAAGCGAGCGTTCGAGATCTGCGTACAGGAAACGGTAGCCGGACTGGAGCAATTCGACCGGCTGCACTCGCGTGCTGCCCAGCAACAGGGCGTTTGGAAGCCGAATACGATCAGAAACCACTTCTCAACGACCCGGCTTCCTTTCCATCACATAAATCGTTCATATCGTTCATATTAATAGATTCCGTCCAGGTTAAAGTCAAGCACTATTTTGCCGAAAGACACAAGAGGCTTGAAATATTCGGTCATTTCGGCCACAATAAATCTTCACGACGCTTTCGTCCGAAGCGTCAGCAACGGAGTTTGTACCGATGCCGATCAGCGATTCTTCCCCGTACCTGAGCACGGTCGAGGCAGCGTCTTTGCTTGCGGTAAGTGTCAGCACGGTGAAGAGATGGGTTGACGAAGGCGTACTGCCTGCAAACCGAACGGCCGGCGGACACCGCAAACTATTGCGAGCCGAGGTCCTGGCTCTGGCACGCCAGGGCGATCTGCCACATGGCAACCTGGCTGTCCTCGGTGGAAGTTCGGAAAAGGACAGGACGGAGGATCTCGAAACAATCGCCGTGGACTTGTGGAAGGCCTTGCGGGACGGGCAAAGGGATGAGGTCCGAGCCATCATTCGTAGCTCTTATGTCTCTGGCATCGCGGTTGAGGCACTGGCGGACGAGATCATCGCTCCCGCGATGACGAAGCTCGGGCACGACTGGGAAACTTCACGGATCGATGTCTGGCAGGAACATCGCGGAACCCAGCTTTGTGCGGCGGCGCTCTACGATTTGAAGGAAGATCTGGAGGCTCGCGCGGAAAAGAATCGGCCCGTGGCTGTTGGGGGCGCTCCTGAGGGCGACCCTTACTTCCTGCCATCGCTGCTTGCGCAGTACGTCTTGCTGGACGCTGGCTGGGAGGCAGTCAATCTGGGCCCCAACACGCCGTTGGCAAGCCTGGCCAAGGCGGTCAAGGAGTTGCGCCCTCGGTTACTCTGGCTCTCGGTTACTTACCTGGAAAATCGCGAGGCGTTCATCGAGGGTTACAAGGACCTGTACCGAGTGGCCGAGCGACAGGGGGTGGCCGTCGCGGCAGGCGGGCAGGCGCTGCAAGAATCCCTCCGCTCGGCTATTCCCTACACCAGCTACGGCGACGGCCTGAGCCATCTGGCAGCCTTTGCGCGCACGCTTCATCCGCGACCAAAGCGGCCACGACGGGGTCGGCCGAGCAGACTCTGAGCTAACCCGGATTATTCACGGCGTTCAAAACAATAGCCTTCGATCGGCGGCCAAATGGTAGGAGAACAGGGGGGGAACACGGGGGGGACGCGGACATTCAGGCTTCCTTTTCGCCCAAGAGGCCAGCAGCGGTGTCGGCGTGCGTGGCGGCTTTCTTGCGAGGGCGGCCTGGCGGATTCATGCTCGATACGGGACCAAGTTCCTCATGCGAAAGGGAAGTCGCCGAAATGAGTATTGAGCCAGACACCGGAAAACGCATGCGGCTATTTCATCGCCGCCGCGTTGCTTGGAGCGATCATTTTTTTTCCCGGGACGATGTGACGAGAGTCACACCGACGGGCTGCGCGACGATTGCCGTCTTCGATCCGAATCGCCCACACATTCATGCTAATCGCAAGCAAGAATCGGTTCGCGGGAAGCATCCACCTTGAACGGTTTCCTACAGCGTTTGTATCTGGCAATTCGCAGGGCAATCCACGACAATAGCTCGGCCCAATGTCTGCCTTCGGAGACCGCCATGCCTTCGTTTCGTCTTGGTTTGATTGCACTTCTCCTTTTGCCCAATCTGGCCCTTGCACAGGACAAGAAGAAGACCGTCGAGCAGTTGGCCGAGGAAGCCAAGGACTCCATCGCGGTTCTGCTCTACAGTGGCCGCGAGGGGAAAACGCAGGGCATCGGCACCGGCTTCGTCGTCACCGAGGATGGGCTCATCGCTACCAACTTGCACGTCATCGGCGAGGCCCGCCCGATCACCGTGCAACTCGCCGATGGCTCGAAGCACGATGCGACCATTGTTCACGCGTCGGATCGCAAGTTCGACCTTGCTGTCGTGAAGATCGACGCCAAAAAGAAGCTCAAGCCGCTCGTTCTGGGCGACTCGACGAAGTTGCCCCAGGGCCTGGCGATTGTCGCGATCGGGCATCCACGCGGGTTGCAGCACAGCGTCGTGGCCGGCGTGCTGTCCGGCAAGCGCGACATCGACGGCGTGTCGATGCTGCAACTGGCGATCCCGATCGAGCAGGGCAACTCCGGCGGACCCGTCCTCGACCCGCAGGGCCGTGTCGTCGGCGTCGTCACGCTGCAATCGCGCGAGACTGCCAACCTCGGCTATGCCGTTCCCGTCAATTCGCTCAAGCAAATTCTCGATCGCCCTAATCCCGTAACGATGGAACAATGGCTCACCATCGGCGCTCTCGACAAGACCGAGTGGAAGACGATGTACGGGGCGCGTTGGCGGCAGCGGGCAGGACGCATTCTCGCCGATGGCGCCGGCACAGGCTTCGGCGGTCGCACCCTGTGCTTCTCGCAACGCAAAGCGCCCGACCTGCCTCACGAACTCACCGTCACCGTCAAGCTCGATCACGAAGGCGGAGCGGCCGGGCTCATCTTTGGCGGCGACGGCGGCGATAAACACTACGGATTCTATCCCACCGGCGGCAAGCTTCGCCTTACCCGCTTCGACGGCGCCAACGTCTTCTCCTGGCAAATCCTCTTCGACCAGAAGTCCGACGCCTACCGCGCCGGCGACTGGAACACGCTGCGCGTTCGTCTCGGGAAGGAAAAAATTCTCTGCTACGTCAACGATGTTCTCGTCACCGACCTGGCGAATCCCGAGTACTACGGCTCAGCGTTCGGCCTCGCCAAATTCCGCGACACGGTGGCCGAGTACAAGAAGTTCCAAATCGGTCCGAGCGTTGCCAGCGCGATCGTTTCACCCGACAATCGTTTAGCGTTCGAGAAATCGCTGGCAAAGATTCCACTCGAAGGTGAGACGGCCGCCAAGGCCCTGACACCGCTGCTGAAGAACCCGACGCAGAGCGGCATGCTCTTGCGCGACAAGGCGCGTCAGCTCGAAAAACAGGCCGAGCAGTTGCGCCTCTTGGCTCAGCGCGTGCATCACGAACGCTGCCTGGCCGAGATGACCGAGCTGTTCAAGGCGCCGGAGGAGAAAGTCGACCTCGCACGCGCCGCTCTCTTGCTCGCCCGACTCGACAACGAGGAGCTTGAGGTCGATTTCTACGTCGCCGAGATTGACCGCCTCGCTCGCATCGTGGCGGCGCGGTTGCCCGCCAAAACGAAAGCGGATTCAGCACTGCAAGAATTGAACAAGTTCCTTTTCAAAGAGCGTGGCTTTCATGGCAGCCACAGCGAGTATTATTCCAAGTCGAACAGCTATCTCAACGAGGTCATCGACGATCGCGAAGGGCTGCCGATCACGCTCTCGGTGCTGTATATCGAGCTGGCTCGGCGGTTAAAGCTCAACGTCGTCGGCGTGCCGTTACCCGGACATTTTGCAGTGCGCCATGAGCCTGCCAGCGGCAAAACGCAGATCATCGACGTTTTCGACGGCAAGCCCTTGTCACGGGCTGATGCTGAATCCAAGGTGAAGAAGATCACGGGACGGCCTGCCGAGGATGACGACTTCAAGGCGGCGACGAAACGGTCGATCATCATCCGCATGGCCCGGAATCTTGTCAACGTCGCCAAGGCCGAGCGCGACGGCGACGGCATGCTGCGCTATCTCGATATCATCGTGGCTCTCGATAAGGACGCCCACGAAGATCGCTGGATGCGGGCCTACTTCCGCGCCCAGGGCAGTCAGCCCTCCGCCGCACTCGAAGATTGCGAGTACCTGCTTGAGCACGCACCGCCGGGCTTCAATCTCGACCTGGTGCGCGAGATGCGGGCGTTCTTGCTGAAGAAAAAGTCTTGAACGTGCTCGCAGCGGACCTAACGAACCCACGTCGCTCAATGCGCGCGGCTGTGAACCTAGTGATTGCGATCGACACGCTTCGTTAATACAGGATCATGCCGGCGAGCATCACGCACACCCAGAGCAATGCGCCAAGAAACGTGGACAGGACGACGAACACGGCCGGGAAACCGCTATCGTCGATGCTGGATTGGCTGTGGTTCATAGTTGACAACTCGCGGGGACAAACCCTTACTCAAGACTAGGTCATGAATTCGACGGATGCAACCTATCCTCCCCGTTCTCGATGTGATGAATGGCCAAGTCGTTCGGGGCATCGCCGGCCGCCGCGATGAGTATCGACCACTCGTCAGCGCGCTGACCGGCTCCACAAAGCCCTTGGACGTGGCGTTGGCTTTTCGCAAGCACTTCGGCTTTGACGAGTGTTACTTGGCTGACCTTGACGCGATCATGCACCAACGGCCGGCGTTTGACATTTATCGAGAGCTGACGGCCGCTGGATTTCAACTATGGATCGACGCGGGGCTTCACACGAGCCGGGATGACACGCTGGTGCGCTTGATGGAGATGCGCACGGCGGCAATCATCATCGGCCTGGAAAGCGTTGATGGGCCGGACGAGTTGCGAGCGATCGTTGATCGCGCCGGAGCGGCCAACATCGTGTTTTCGCTCGATCTCAAAGCAGGGAAACCGCTGAGTACCGCGAGCCAATGGGGCAACGATGACCCGTGGCAAATTGCTTTGCACGCTCTTGATTTCGGCGTGCGCCGTTTGATCGTCCTCGATTTGGCTCGCGTCGGCGTCGGCGAGGGCGTCGGCACGGACGAACTGTGCGTGCGCCTCAACCAGACGCATCCGAAGGTGCAACTAATCGCCGGCGGCGGCGTTCGCGGCATCGAGGATGTAACGCATCTCGTGCAGTGCGGCGTCGATCGCGTCCTCGTCGCTTCCGCGCTTCACGACGGACGAATACTCCCAGATTCACGCCATTCCCATGTGGCGGATTGACCGAAGCTCTCTTCCACTTCCACGCGCATCACCTCGGGAACATACTTGCATGTCGCCGCCAAGTCTGCACGCAGCCGCTCGCCAATGTACCGGGCCAACAACTCAGCCGTTGTATTCTCTATGGGCAAGAGAACGCAGTCGTCACGTGGGAACACCCACTCGCGATCCTTGTAGCGCACGCGATAACTCGTGAGAAGTTCTTGAAGCAAGATCACCCGGTTCCTCGTCGGCAACATCATGCGATGATCGAGTTCATCGGTGATGAGCTTAGCGCGATTCTTGAGCGTGATGAAGTCGAAGACGTAGAAGTTCTCGTCAAGCGCTCCTTCGACTTCGATGGCGGCGCGATAGTTGTGCCCATGGAGCCGCTCACACTTATCGCCTTCGTAGCTGATGAAATGGCCGGAGCAAAAGACGAGATAGTCTTTGCTGACACGGACATGAAAGCGCTCCGGCATAGGTATTCCATCTCAATCGTGTTTGCCTTTCGACCTGCCCGACGCCGTACTCGCCGGGGAGTCGATTATTTGCAGCACGCTCAAGTGGTCAAAGTAAACGGGCACGGGGCCAAGGGCGAGAAAAATAGCAACGCCTTGGCACATCACAGTCGCCTTGGGATGGTCGAACTCGAATCGCTCGCCGCCTACGAGTTCGATGGTAAACGGCTTGAAGGGCGTCCGCCGCAACATGGCCCGTAGGACCTTCTCGAAGCTCGTAGTGGTCATCGCACATTTCTCGATTCTGGCGCCAGTCACTTCTTCGGCAGCCAACCGCGCTGCACCAGCACCTCGGCGATCTGCACAGCGTTGGTCGCCGCCCCCTTGCGTAGATTGTCGGCCACTACCCACAGGTTCAGGCCGTTCGGAATCGTCGGATCCTTGCGAATCCGGCCAACGAATGTCTCGTCGCGGCCTTCGCAGTTCAGGGCCAACGGAACTTCGCCCTTCGCATAGTCATCGACGACAATGATGCCCGGCGCTCTGCGCAGCGCCTCGCGCGCCTGCTCCGGCGTGATGGGACGCTCGAACTCCAGGTTGATCGATTCGGAATGGCCGACGCGAACCGGCACGCGCACGGTCGTCGGCGAGACCAAGATCGAGTCGTCCCCCATGATCTTCTTGGTTTCCTTGATCATCTTGATCTCTTCTTCGCTGTAGCCGTCGTCACCGAGCTTCCAGTCGTGGGGCAGTACGTTGAGCGCAAGCTGAGCCGCATGCACCGTCACCGCCGGCACTTTTTCGCCTCGGCCGATCGCGTTGAGCTGCCCTTCGAGTTCGGCCGTCGCTTTCGCTCCTTTTCCCGACGACGCTTGGTAGGTCGACACGACGACGCGCTTGATGCGAGCCAAATCGTGCAACGGCTTCAGCGCGACCACCATCTGGATCGTCGAGCAGTTCGGATTGGCGACGATCCCTTTCGGAATCGACTTCAGCTTGTCCGCGTTGACTTCGGGAACGACCAACGGCACCTCGGGGTCCATGCGCCAGGCGCTGGAGTTGTCGACGACAATGGCGCCCGCCTTCGCCGCCATCGGGCTCGACTCGCGACTCACGGACGCCGGTGTGCTGGAGAGGACGATGTCGATGCCGGCGAACGATTTCGGCTCGATCGGCTCGATGATGTACGATTTACCCTTGAACTCGATCGTTTTGCCGACGCTGCGTTCGGAGGCAAGGAACTTGATGCTGCGCAAAGGGAAGTTGTGCTCGATGAGCACCTTGCGCATGATTTCACCGACGGCGCCGGTTGCGCCCACGACCGCAACACTCGGAAGCACGGAAGGGTTCCTTTCATGAATGCCGCTCACGGCTTGGCGCTCGCAGAAACGTCGCGAACAATTCCGCGCAGCAGCGTAGATATGAAGTAATTCTCCAGCAAAGATCGAAATTGGCAAGGCCTAGCGCAGCGTCAGGAGATACACGCCCACGCTATGCCTCGGTGGACCAGGTCCGACCGCAGATCCTATCGTCACGAACAACAACGGACGAGAAACTCCCGTGACGTTCTGTATCCATGTGGCGTACGCGCGCCTGCCGCACCTACCGTGGGGTGCACGACACGGTCTGCGCGGCCCCTTTTGGGAGCGCGAGGCTCCTGCCGAGCCGGAAGCGTCAGCATCGTAATGTCAAGTCAGATTATTTGCGGGCTCGCGGCTCGGCAGGAGCCTCGCCCTCCCTTGCCGTTTGCAAACCATGTCGTACACCCCCTACCGTGCAATTTTCGTTGGTTCACTCTTGTCAGCGAGTGAGATTTGCCGATAATAGGTGAACCACCGCAATGTGTCGGTGTCCCTTCAAGACGAAGCCCCCGCCTCCTTAGCTCAGTTGGTAGAGCAGCTGACTCTTAATCAGCGGGTCGTAGGTTCGAGCCCTACAGGAGGCATTCCCGTCTTTTGCTTGGCTGGACGCGGTTTCTCGCGGGATTTCCAAGGTTTGCCGCATGTCGGCCTCCCCTTCATCCGCCACCCGTTCGTCGCACTGTTTCGCACTGTCAGGCATTCCTACTGCGGTGTCTACTGCGGTTGTGAAATTTTCCCTACGTCCGCCCGTCCCGGTCGCCGCAAGGGCCGTTTCGCCCGTCATCATCGCCGACATGCCGCCGACGGCCTCGGCGTGTTGATCGGGCAAAAGATGCCCGTAGGTGTCCATCGTGAGCGTGATTGTCGAGTGCCGCATGACCGTCTTGATGACGTTCGGGTGAACGCCTTGTAGGGCCAGCCAGGAACCGCAGGAATGGCGCAGGGCGTGAAAGTCGATGATTTCTCCTTCGTGGTTCTCCGATGCCAGGAAATCGCTCTCAACGCGTTTGGCGCGGGCCTCGGCGTCGTGCTTCACTTCATCCAGCCATTGTTGCCGGGCAGCGGCCAAGTCCGCCCGCAGCATGTCGGCAACGTGGAATTCATCCGGCATAGTGAACACGAGCGCGGCCGGCGTTTTGTTCGCGACGATCGCCCGCAGTTCGGCGGCAAGGTCTGCCTGGATGTACTGCCGGGCCTCTTGCCTGTTCTTCGTATTCGCGGCTCGGCAGCGGACGTACGGTTTGTCGCCGGCCAGGAATAGGTCGGCCTTGGTGATGCTGCGCAACTCGTTTTGCCGCAAACCGGTCTGAATCGCGACGGCGTACAAGGCGACGCGCTCGAGGGGGTTCATCCCGTCACGCAGGCCAGCCGTTAATGTCGCCGCGCGGAGATAAGGCCATTCGGCGGGCAGCAACATGCGCCGGCATTTTCGTCGATCCGCCTTCACGCTCGGGCGCTTCACGCTGCGAAGCGGGTCATGGGATAGCTTGCCGTGATCGGCCAGCCAACGCGTGAATGCCTTCATCGCCACGACGCGGGCTTGCACGGTGCGTGCCGATTTTCCCTCGGCCTTCATGTCGCCGATGATTCGGTTCATCGTGTCAGCGGAAATCTCGCTCGGCGTTTTGAACGCGCCGACCTTGCACACTTCTCGGATCAGAAAGAGGGTCGATTTGATATGCCGCGCACTTGCTTGCCGGGCATCCATCGCCGCTTGAAAGTCGGCAAGGTGCGTCTCGATCGGTTTGCCCGCCTCAGTGATGACGGCCTCTTGGCGGGCGTCGATGACGCCTTCGCGCCTGAGGGCAACATCGGCCAGCTTGTCCGCCAGGATCAGCGCCGCCGTTCCCTTGTCCGTGGTTTTCGTGCAACGCTCTTTGCGTTTGCCGTCGGCGCCGTACCAGGTGACGTACCACGGTCCGCCGTCTTGTCGTTTGAAGATGCTGCCTTCGCCGTTGCCACGGTTTCGCTTGCGGGACATGTTGCCGGTCCTTTCTCGAATCCGCCGGCCGCCTCGGTGGGGATTCGAGTTCCCACCTCGGCAGCGCGGCCAAAGGTTCAGACGGAATGATTGTACGGAGTCGGTAAAGGGGGTTCCTTCAAAACAGCGTCGCCGGTTGCCACTCGCCGCGCGGCTTGCGCCCGGGCTTCGCGACGACGACGGCCCGCATGTCCTCGGCGGCCAGGGCCACGATCTTGACGCGCCAGCGGTTCCCACGTTTGCTCCATCCCCACACTTCGATTCCCCCCCCCGGCCTTGAGCCATCCCGACGCTTCCGGCTTGCTCTTGATCTTGGCGACACGGGCCGAGGCGTTGGCGGCGATCGTCGCCTGCATCAGCCCAATGCGCCGATCGACGGGCCGGGCCGCCAGAATGTCCGCGAAACCGAAACAATCCATCCTGATGCCACGTTGGGCAATCCACTTTTCGACCGTGCAAGCAATGAAGCCGGCGCGCCGCAGAGCTGCCAGAGTTCGGGCCGTCGGCGTCATGCTCTCCCCTTGATCGAGCGGATTCGGTTTCCGGTTTCCACCATAGGGACACGAAAACGGGAACCGAATCAGGCCGTCTTACCGCTCGGCACGAAGTAGCGGTAGGCGTCCGCCCTCTTGCCCGTGCCGTCGCGGGTCCAATCGCCGGCGTCGGCGCCCGCAGCCAACGTTTCAAGCACGATGCCCTTGCGTGGAAACTCGTCATCCGGCCAGGCTTCCTTGATTTCGTCGAACGTCATACCGGGCCGGGCGGTCGGCAAGATCGTGAACAAGGTCCGCTTGATCTCTTCGCGCTTCATCGCCTTGCGGTCTCCCAGGGCGCGGTACTCGTTTGTTTCCGCGTCCAGTTCGACGACGATTTCCGCCGGCGTCTCTTCATCGCGCCCGTAGGCCGTGATGATCCGCTTGCAGGAATGTCGATCTTGCGCGTCGTGCCGGCGCAGCTCGACGATGGTATCCACGAAGCCGGGCAACGCGCCCGATCCGCGTGAGCCGGTCGCTTCGGCGCCGTCGCCTTTCTTCAGGTGATGCACAACCAGCACGGCGGAACGCTCCATCAACTTCCACAACGGCATCAGCGCGGCTTGCACTTCGCCGGCGTCGTTCTCGTTTTGAACAGGCCAGAGCGCGGAGAGCGTGTCAAGCACGATCAAGTGTGCGCCGATCCGCTCGGCTTCTTTGGCAATGTGGCCGATGAACTCGTGCCATTCGGCAATTTTCGGCTTTCCCTTGAACGGTCGGCAGACGAAATGCACGTTGTCGCGGATGCCCAGCGAGTCGCGTCGTTTCGCCCAGCGTGTTTCGGATTCTTCGGTGATGTAAAGCACGGTCGCCGGCGTCACTTCCAAGCCGCAGAGCATGACGCCGTTGCCCATGTTGCGGATAAGGTGCGCCAACAGCGTCGTCTTGCCAGCCTTCCAGAGGGCGGAAAAGAGCGTGATGCCTTTGTCCGCGATAAAGCCGCGCCAAAGCCAGGCAAGCGTCTCCGCGCTGGCCCGCAGCTCGGAAGCAACCACGGAAAGAGGGAATGCCGAATTCGTTCCTGAATTCGGTTCCCGGAGTTCTTTTCCTAGGGTGGGAACCGAAACCGAATCGCCGTTGATCGGGCCGCCGTCGTAGGCGTTGCCGTGTTCCTCGGGCGCGCTTTGGTCAGTTTGCCGGCGCGCCGTGCCGTTCCTTGACGGTTTCGCCGCGGCCTTGTGGCGTCGTGCGGTCTCACGAGCTCGCTTGACGTGTTCGGGTTCAGGCTTCATGCCGTCGCCTCCCTTTCGTCGATGACGGTGTCGGCAACCTCGGCCATGCCCGGGGCCAGTTCCGCCAAGAGCGCATCGCACAACTCGGCCGGGCGGGCGTCGATCACCGCGGCCAAGCGGGCGATCAGTTCCTTGCCGCGCGATCGCGCTCGAGCCTCTTCGCTTTGTCGGTGCGCGTCGAGACAGGCCGCGCAGTTCGTGCCGGGCGGACAGAGCCCGTAGTCGCACGTTGGACACTTCACAAACGTCAGCTTGTTGACCACCGGGGCCGGTCGTAGAATTGGTGCAGACACGTTTTTTTCTCCTAACCCGGCGCAGCAACGTCGGGTTTCTTCTTGCGCCTCACTTCGTCGCGTTGTCGATCCATGCCTGGAGCGCGGCCGGGCTGTAGCGGACGGCCTTGCCGATTTGGATGCACGGGATTTCGCCGATCTTGGTTTTCGACCAAAGCAAGCGCGGGCTGATGCCCAGAGCCGCCGCCGCTTCTTTGGGCGTAAGCAACAGACGAACGATCGGCGCGAGCACGATCGACTCGGCGGCTGGTGGGTCGATGATGCTGGTTTCAGTTTCCATCGTTCACCCCCGCGTCACGCGCGCGCGCCAAGAAGCCTTGTTCGACGGCGTCAGGATCGAAAAGCAACTTTCGACCGGCCTTGAAACAGGGAATCCGCCGTTCGTCATCGGTCGGCATGGCACTCCCTCCGAAGGCGCGGTGCGGACTGTCTGCGCTGGCGGGCCCGCGCGATCTTGAGGGCGGCGCGCAGGGCGGCCTCACGTCGATAAAGCGCGTCCAGCTCGGCGCGGATCGCATCGGCGTCTAGGCGTTCGTCCAAGTCGATGGGGTCGGGTGTTGGTGTTTGTCGGCTCATGATGCCAGAGTAGCATCACGTCCCACTGACGTATGTAGCGCGCATGTAGCGCTACGTAGCGCTACGAAACGCGGTGGTAGCGCGATGGTAGCGCGATGGTTGAACTCCGGTTGCGATCCGGTTTAACTCCGGTCGCGCTCCGGTCGCGCCGCTCGGGCGACAAAATCCCGCATTTGGCTTTGACGAAAAAATAACGACTTACGGCGATTTTGCTTGAGCATTTGCTTGAGCATTTGCTTCCGTCTTGCTTCCGGGGCATCCTTTTTCATCCGTCTGAGTGCGTCATTTCAGCGCCAATTCTTCGTTAAGATGGATAAGATGGGCGCTTTATCGACATGAAATTAAGGACTTACGACGATTTTGCTTAAGGTGGGTGCAAATCGGGCGGACTCGCTCGCGTCGGCGCCTGCCCGGCTGGAATGGCACGCAGCCGAGGAAGCCAACACGCTCCGTTGTCCCAAGTGCAAATCCCCACGCGCTCCGGGAAAAAGTTGACAGAAGGCCTATTTTCCTTTGTTCTTTTACCCTTGGCTCTTTGTCTTTTTTTCTTTTCTCTTATCCGAGCTAAACGAGGATCGAGCCCGGCTGATCGCGCTGATGCTCGGCAAGAGTGGGGGGCGTCGGGGGCCGAGCAAGATTTTTCGGTCTGGTGCTGGAGCATCTGTAACCCGCCGAGTCATCAGGATAGACTATCAGGCAATGGTCGGCGGCGTGACAG